>DAOPIR010000107.1:0-9925 GCA_035399245.1 Candidatus Limiplasma sp. | reverse complement strand
GATCGATGGCGGTTTTGCCGCCCACGGAGGAATCCACCGCCGCCAGCAGCGTGGTAGGCATCTGCACGAAGTTAATTCCCCGCATATAGGTAGCGGCCGCAAAGCCTGCCATATCGCCCGTAACGCCGCCGCCCAAAGCAACAACCGTATCGTTACGGGTCATAGCGCGGCTGGCCAGAAAATTCAGCAGCGCAATATAGGTATCGGTGTTTTTGGATGCCTCGCCGTTGGGAAAAATAAAGCTGTGTACCTTTATACCGCTGTCTTGCAGGGTGTGCCGCAGCGCCTCGCCATACAGGGGATACACACGGTCGTCGGATACAAGGGCAACCGCACCGCCCTTAACAATGGGGGACAGGTAGGCAGCGGCGTCTGCAAGCAGGCCGCTGCCGATGATAATATCGTAAACCTTTGAGGCGTTCACGGGAACCGTAACCATTACCCGTCCACCTCCTCTTTGATCTTCACGCCTTCAGCCAGCAGCTTTTGCAGTGTATCCTTGTCGTTGCCGTCAAGTGCTTTGCGGTACTCCGAAAGGGAAGCAATCAGGATATCCAGCTCCTGTACCAGCATATCGCGGTTGAGTAAAAACAGCTCGGTCCACATTTTCGGATCCAGCCAGGCTACGCGTGTCAGATCGCGGTAGCTGCCGGCCGAAAATCCGTCGTGCATACGCGCCGTCGGGCTTTTGATGTAGGCGTTGGACACGACGTGTGCCAGCTGCGATGTGAACGCGATCATCCTGTCGTGCGTCTCGGGTGTGGTTACGGTCAGGTGGCCGAAACCGACAGGCTTGAGCACTTTTTCCATTTTGTCATACAGCATGATGTCGTCATGCGTTTTGGGAACCAGAATCATCGAAGCGCCGTCAAACAGATCTTCGGAGCTGCTTTTATACCCCGAGGTATGTTTGCCAGCCATAGGATGCCCGCCGACAAAGGTAAATCCGTAGGTTTCGGCAATGGCAAAGCACTGTTCACATACTGCGCGCTTTACGCCGCAGCAGTCCAGCACAAGGGTGTCTTTTTGAATGTCGGGGGCGATTTGCTCCAGATATGCGATCGCATCGCCGGGGTAGATGGCAATCAAAACAGCGTCGCATTGTTTTATGGTTTCACGGTTCAGCTCGCCGTCGATGGCGCCGTCCAGCTTTGCAAAACCCTGGATCGCCGCATTGCTGTCATAGCCATATACGGCGCGTACCTGCGCGCGCTTATATGCCTTGGCCAGCGATCCGCCGATCAGGCCCAGCCCTGCGATTCCGATGATAATTTCACTATTCTTGCTTGGCACTGTACAGCACCTCGCGGATCTGCCGTATTCCTTTGGCAATGTCGTCAAACTGTTCCGGTGTCACGGACTGCGGCCCGTCGGACAGGGCGTTTTGCGGATCGTTATGCACTTCGATCATAATGGCGTCCGCACCGGCCGCCGCCGCCGCCAGCGCCATGGGCTTCACCAGCTTGGCAATGCCGGTGGCATGGCTGGGATCCACCACCACAGGGAGGTGGGACAGATCCTGCAGCAGCGGGATAGCGGAAAGGTCGAGCGTGTTGCGGGTGTAGGTTTCAAAGGTACGGATACCGCGCTCGCAGAGCATTACGTTTTCGTTGCCTTCGCTCATGATATATTCGGCGCTCATCAGCAGCTCTTTGAGCGTATTGGCAAGGCCGCGCTTTAATAAAATCGGCTTTTTGGTTTTACCGAGTTCTTTGAGCAGATCAAAATTCTGCATATTCCGCGCGCCGACCTGGATGACATCCACATCCTCAAACAGCGGCAGATGGTTGGCGTTCATGATTTCGGTTACAATCGGCATGCCGGTGAGCTTTTTGGCTTCCAGCAGCAGCTCAATGCCCTCGGCCTTGAGACCCTGAAAATCGTAAGGGGAGGTTCTGGGCTTAAAAGCGCCGCCGCGCAGCAGCCCAGCGCCTGACGCGTGCGTGCTCTGCGCAATGCCGATAATCTGTTCCTTGGTTTCCACGGAACAGGGGCCCGCGATAATCTGGAAATTGCCGCCGCCGATTTTCAAACCGTTCATGTCAATCACGGTGTCATCGGGGTGAAACTTCCGGTTGGCGCTTTTAAAGGGCTCCGAAATACGCATAACGGATTCGATGATATCCAGACTGCGGAGCAGGTCGATATCAATACTGCTGGTATCGCCGATCAAACCGATGATCGTATGATACTCTCCTACCGAAACATGCACATCCAGATTCCGGCTTTTGAACCAGTTGATGAGGTTGTCGATTTTGTCCTGTGTGATCCCGGGTTTCAAAACTGCTACCATACTACAACACCTACCAATTTAATAATAATAAGACCATACAGGTTGCCCTGCATGTTCTCTTATCGTCCCGTTTGGAGGGCTATGCCCGCGCCTTACGCGGACAATTTCTACTGCATTGGAAAAAGAAAACAGTGGTCGGAAAACAAGTGATGGTTCAAACCGTACTACAGTTTACGTCTAACCACATTAAATCTACCACATTGCGGCCTTGCATGTCAACGGCAAGCGCTGATTTTGGGCGGTTTACAGGGCAGGAATCGTATTCTCTTATATAACAAAAGCGATAAAATGTTGACAGTAAGAACAGATCAAGATATGATGAGTGCAATACAGCATAAAAAACGACATGTGCGCAGGGCTTGCCGCGGGTAGAATACCATAAACGACGGGACACGTACTTATCCATATTTCGGAATTAAATACTATAAGATTCATCCTGATGGACGATCTTATTTTATACATTCAAGTAACGAAGGAGAATCGTAATGATGAATATCATCCGATCCAAACTGCGGGTTCTGATTGCTGTACCGGTACTGATGGCATGCCTTTTGCTCGGATTTGCGGCTCCGGCGATGGCCGCCACCTCTTTGGCGCTGGGTGACATTGCCATTATTGGCTTTGATACAGACGGCGATGATGATTTTGCGTTTGTACTGCTCAAAGATATCGAAGCCGGCACAAGCATCTATATAACCGATAAAGGATGGAATGACGGCACCGGCTTTTATACGGTGATGGGAGACGGCATCTGGCAGTGGAGCACATCCGCAGACCTGGACAGAGGCACCGTGGTTTATGTCAAAACAACCAATTCTGGTATTATAGAAGCGGGCAGCTTATATACAGATAGAGGGACAATTGTCTGGATAGAAGACAACTCCACCGCATTTTCGTATATGGGCGATCAACTCTTTTTCTATCAGGGAACGCATACCGATCCTATATTGCTTGCGGGTGCTCACTCCAATCTGGAAGCCGGAACCACGGCTGCAAACTGGGACGGGGCGGCGACATCGGCAATGACATCCGCTTTGCCCGATCAGCTGACCAACGGATCGACCGCAATCTGGCTATATGGTCCGGGGCCGGTGGAACGCGATAATTTTAAATACAACGAATCCTTAACAGAAGGAACGCCTTCGCAGCTGCGGGCGGCAATTTATAACATCAGCAATTGGGATGTAGACGATACCAATGAAAACACTTATTTCATAGATGACATTTCCCCGTTTACAGTTACAATCATTAATACCCCGCCAACCCTTATCCACAACGCCGGAATAACGGTTAACGAGGGAAGCAGTTCAAATACAATTACCCAATCCATGCTGCAGGTTACCGATCTGGAACAAACAGCCGGAAACCTGACCTATACGATAACGGCGATGCCTGCCAACGGTACGCTGTATAAAAATACCACCGCGCTAAGCCTTGCCGGAACGCACACGTTTACCCAGGCGGATATTGACAGCAACATATTGACCTATTCACACAACGGAAGCGAGACTACGGCCGACAGCGTGAAATTTACGGTTTCCGACGGTGATGGCGGAAGCATTTCGGAAACGACCTTTGCGATTGCCATAACGCCGGTCAACGATCAGCCACTGGCGACGGGAGTGCAATTATCAGGGACAACGGTTTATGGACAAACCCTGACGGGAACGTATACCTACAGCGACGCGGAAAACGATCCGCAAGGGACTTCTACCTACAAGTGGTACCGCGCGGACAGCGCCACAGGTACGAACCAGGCGGAAATATCCGGCGCTGTACAAACCACGCATATCCTTGTGCAATCGGATATTGGAAAGTATCTTTGCTTTGCGGTAACGCCGGTGGCCCAAACGGGCGCTACGCCAGGGGTTACCGTAACAAGCGGCTGGTCCGCGGCCGTTGAAAAAGCGGATTGCGCAACAGCTACGGGGATAACGCCTGTTACCGATAGCAAGTCGACCAACAGCATAACGCTGACAGACGTTGCCGGATACGAGTATATCCGCGTGGCACAAAACGCTGAGGTAAATACGGGAACGTGGCAGGACGATGTGTTGTTTGATGGATTGACGAGCGGAACAACCTATGACTTCTATCAAAGAGTAAAGGCAACTGCAACGCATAACGCTTCGGAAATCTCGCCAAAGCTAACGGAAACCACGCTTGCGGTCCCGAGCATCACAACCGCCACCTTGCCCAATGGCGTGACGGAGCAGGCATACAGCCAAACGCTGTCGTCTACGGGAACCACACCCATCACATGGACGATATCGATCGGAAGCCTGCCGACCGGCCTTTCGCTGTCCGGGAATACGATCTCCGGAACCCCTTCGGCGACGGGAACGTTTGAATTTACGGTGAAAGCGGAAAACGTCGCGGGCGATGACACGCAGCCGTTTAGCATAATCATTACAGCAGTGCCTGTGATTACCACAACCTCTCTGCCGGATGGTATAACCGGGCAATACTACAGCCAAACGCTGTCTGCCACGGGATCCACGCCCATTACATGGAGTATCGCAAGCGGAAGCTTGCCGACCGGCTTTTCGCTGTCAGAGAATACGATTTCCGGCACACCTTCCGCAACCGGGACCTATGACTTTACGGTAAAGGCGGAAAACACCGCGGGGAATGACACCCAAGCTTTGAGTGTTGCGGTATCGGATCCGTCTTACACAGCCACGATTGCACCTGAAACAAAGGTATTTCCGGCGGCAACAGAGGGGTACGGAACCCAGTCCGCATGTGAATTTACCATTTCCAATACAGGAACAGGAACGCTGACCAATCTGTCGGCACAGATCACGGCCGGCAGCAGCGCGTTTATAATCAGCACGACGCTTTCAAGCAGCAGTATTGCAGCAGAGGGTACGGCAACCCTGTCCGTACGTCCGCAAACGAACCTTTCAGCCGGTCCGTATACAGGCACGCTGGCCGTAACCGGAGACAACGGAATTTCCCTGACCGTGAGCCTGTCCTTTACGGTTAACGAGGAGCCAACGTATACGATCGGCGCATCGCCGGATCCGGTGACGTTTGACAGCCTTGCCGAAGGTTATCTGCCGGTGGAAGCAAAGCAGGTGACAATAACAAATACAGGCAATCAAACAATAACCCTGAGTCAGCTTACAGCAATACAGTATATTCTGGGTGCATTGTCCGCAACAGAACTTCTGCCCGGCGAAACCTCAGTTTTCACTATTGCCCCCAAAGACGGATACGCGGCAGGAAACTGGGATGAAACCATTCAAATCCAAGGTTCCCACGGCGCAAGCGCACAAATAGCGGCGGAATTTACCTGCACGGAACCGATCCGCTATACAATCTTGAGCGGAAATAACGCAGCCTATCATTTAGGCAGCTCCATTGTGGTGACGATTACCAGCAACGGAGAGTTTGCAAAATTTTCGGGATTAAAATGCGACGGGACCTTGATCGATGGCGGAAACTATGACCTTGCCGAAGGCAGCACCATTGTAACACTGCATCGTGATTATCTGGAAACCTTACAGGCAGGCAGCCATACGCTGCGGTTTCAATATACGGATGGGTATGCACAAACAAACCTGACGATATACAGCGATATGCCCGCAACGGGCGATAGACATTCGGTGCTGCTGCTGATCCTGCTTGCAATCGCATGCGGTGGGGCGGTGTTTGCGTTGATCGGGAAAAAACAGCTGCGCAAATAGTCGGCCATAATCTGCCGACTGTCAACAAAAACCAAAAGAAATGCCAATCATTGGCATGGAGAATAAAGGTATTTTGAATCATGCGTATAAATACATGGGTAAACCTTCCGTTGGTTTACTCGTGATATTTCGATGCATCAGGTTTCCTGATGCTGCTTGATAGACGTATTGGCAACAGAGCGTTTGCAATGGAACCAAATGGTGATGCGCCATGAAGGAATAGAGGTATGCGGTTTGTTAAGAAGAGGGATATCGCTGATGATTTGCGTCGTGCTGCTGCTCACGGCGTTCCCCGTCTGCGCATCCGTGCCAGGCGGCCCTGATGATACGATCTATGCAATACGTGAAGAGGATATCTATCGCTATTTCCCCATGGCGCTGCTCCTCAATGATGAATGGACGGACATCAACAAAGCCTGCATGAACGCTTCGGACCTGGCCGGCGATATTATCAGCGCGGACGCCAATAACGCGTCGCTGAAATCGATCCTTCGCGATTCCTGGAAGGTGGTCAAGCAAAACGTTATCGGCTATTTTGACAGCAGCACCGGGGATTATGCGCGGGTCTGCTCCAGAAACGCGGTCAGCGCCTATTATCGTGAGCTGATCGGCGCCGAGGATCTATCATTGTTATCATCGATAGAGGATATCAGCGACACTTACGGGAGCATTCTGAAGGCCCTCAAAACGTCCGATACTATGACGGATACGGCGTTGAGGGAAATGCTGACCAACCTGGACAGCCTGAAATTGCTGATGGATTCGTTTGGCTCGGATACGGTAGACGAGCTGTTTGACTATTTTCTGGACGGCGGTTTTATGCATCGGTTGGAATCGCTTGGCCTGGAAGCGGATGTGGTCAAATATTCGTTGGATGCGGGAGAGTATCTGGTGGCGTATCTGCAGATGATCATGACCGATGTAACATTGCTGGATACGCTGATCGACCTGATAGATCCCAGCGATACGGTCTATGATTATCTGATCGATTACAAGCAATCCATACAGCAGGATTTCTGGACTTATTTTACCGAAGGCTTCTTAAGCGACATCATTGTTGATAAACTGACCGGCCTGTTAGGCATGGTTGCCGCTGATGCCATTGGCGGCTTGACCGGCATCGCGGTGATGTTTTTCTTTGATATATTAAGCACGCCGATTATCAACGCGGTATTTCAAAACGCTTCCGTAGACGAGCTGACACAGCTGGCGGTCTACATGCAGTTCGATGTGACGCTTTACACAACCATTAAGGAGCGATTGAACAGCATTGCACAGGGAGCGGACTACGAAGCCAGCCGCGATGATGTGATATTTCTTCTGGCGTGCTATATTCAGGGCTCAAAACAAACGCTGGACCTTTGCGAAACGGTGC
The DNA here is from genome assembly GCA_035399245.1 of Candidatus Limiplasma sp. Taxonomy (GTDB): domain Bacteria; phylum Bacillota; class Clostridia; order Christensenellales; family Aristaeellaceae; genus CAXXOK01. The sequence goes on along the minus strand of DAOPIR010000107.1, from coordinate 2,565 downwards.
TTGGGAAACGCATAACCCTTGAGCAGAAGCGCACTATACTGAAAATCAGAGCGGCGTTGGAAAGCTATTCGTATTATGATCTTGTACAGGCCGCCGCCGAATATGCGGACACCAATCTTAACAACGGCAATGTGACCTGCGATTGCCAGCCGTACGCACAGCCGTATGCGGCGGACTTGCCCGCGGGTGAGCGGGGTGAAGCCATGGCACGGCTGATCAGCAGTTATCCGCCCAATACGGTCGTCGGAATCGCGTCGACAACAGGCAGTGTGCAGTCGTTTACCAAGCTGGTGCTTATCTATATGACCGAGCTGACAGGCACATGGCAGCATGTGCTGTTTGATAAAGGAGATAAAAGCGCGCTGATGCTGGCGACGGTTTATGTGCACAGGCTCAAATGCGACATGCTGGAAGAGCTGCTTGACAGAGAGATCGATCTTGAAAGTGCCAGCTACGAAACTACATTAAATACTCTTCGTAAAGATCTGCAAAACGCGGAGGTTGGAGACGTACTGAGCATGTCAAGCACGAACGGTATACAGGTTTCACTGGTGATCCGTGCGGATGAGGATTCGATCACGCTGTATGATACAGGATCGCAGATGCGCGGGCTGGTATATTCGCCGGAGAAGTCGCTTGGGCTGTATACGGTGACTTACGAAGATCTGGCATCATGGTTTGACGGCTCCACGGCGAAGGATACCGGGTACGGATTGTACCGCATTACCATGAAAACATCGGAAACCGAACCCGTAGAATCAACATCCGATACGGATGTACAGCCGGAGACAGCCGCACTAACGGACACGGGCAGCGCTTCGAGCTTCAAGAATTACTTTTACGCCAATTACGATCCGGACTGCTGCGCGCTGTACTATGCGGATTTAACACACGACGGAAAGCAGGAACTTGTGGTGGTGGATTATTCCGAATACTGGAAGCTATGCACTTCCGCCGATGATGGGAGTATAGATCGGCAGAATATTGATTGGGACAGCCTGAAATATGCTTGCTGCGAAACTTATAATTCTGAAAAGTCGCTGATAACGATCGATGTGTTGGCACAAAACGGCGAAAGCATCTCCCGGCTAGACCGGATAGAAAACGATACGATCATCCTGGGCAGCGGCGGAGATACCCTGTATCTTGCCCAAAAGGATCAAAAAACATATCTTATGAGCTCCTTTTCAACATCAAGGCAGGGAGAGGCGTCTTTAAGCATTGTTCTGTACGATTATCCGCAGGGCGTGAAAAACAAGGAGAAAAAGTTCTATACCTGGGTGCTCGATTTGACGGATGAAGAAATCGAAGCCATGAACATTGTATTTGATGACGATACGTTTGATGCGCGCGGTGGTTCCGGCGGCTACGGATACTCCTATGACATGGTTGGTGTGAGCGATATCGTTTGCGTCGAAACCTGGGACTGCTATGCAATCGCAGACGGCGCCAAGGCTGAAACCGTTCTGCAACAGTAATATATGCATGCTGCCAGGCTGCAGCACAGCGATCTGGAATAAAAACAGGATCAAAAAACCGCCTGTGTATTGTATGAATACACAGGCGGTTTGCATGGTGCGGCCGATGGGACTTGAACCCATACTCGGTTAAGAACACGCCCCTCAAACGTGCGCGTATGCCAATTCCGCCACGGCCGCATGCAACGGATATTATATGGGTTTTCATAGAATTTGTCAATATGAATTTTGCAGATATATCCTGTAACCAAAAGATAAATAATACACTCAAATATCGGGAAAAGCCTTGACAAACAAGGGGTAGATTTGATAAGATCATCTTTGGCATCAATAAATTCCGCTAGCCCCGGACAGTTTATTGAACAGTGTGCGTTTGCTGACCATCGAACGCGGCACAGAATTGATTGTTTCCTTTGAAGGAGGATATCAACTTGAATACCTATATGGCAAAAGCCGCGGATGTACAGCGGAAATGGTACATCGTGGATGCTCAGGATGTCGTTCTGGGCCGTTTGGCCACCCAAGTAGCATCCGTATTGCGCGGAAAACATAAACCCACGTTTACCCCGCATGTGGATACCGGCGACTATGTAATCGTAATCAACGCCGAAAAGGCCGTGCTTACGGGCAAAAAGCTGGATCAGAAAATCTATTACCACCACAGTGGTTTTCCGGGCGGCCTGTCCGAAACGCCGTATCGCCGTCTGATGAATGAGAAGCCCGAGTTTGCTGTGAAAAAGGCCATCGTGGGCATGCTGCCCAAGGGCCCGCTCGGCCGCAGCATGGCAAAGAAACTGCGCGTATATGCCGGTGCGGAGCACGAGTATGCGGCGCAAAAACCCGAACCGCTCGAACTCAAGTAAGGAGAGATAGATAAGCATGGCTAAGGTTGAATACAGTGCCGTCGGCCGCCGCAAGAAGGCTATTGCCCGCGTTCGTTTGGTTGCGGGAGACGGAAAAATCATCGTAAACAAGCGCGATCTGGACAGCTATTTTGGTTTGGAAACGCTGAAGATGACCGTTCGCCAGCCCTTGGAGCTTACCAAGGCCGGCGGGGACATGGACATCCTCGTTACCGTGACCGGCG
>DAOPIR010000106.1:0-9984 GCA_035399245.1 Candidatus Limiplasma sp. | reverse complement strand
TGACGATTGCAGACCTGGGCAACGGCGTGCTGGAAGCCACGCTGGTTGAGCCGGAGCCGGAAGACACAATCTTCAACAACACCTACACGGCAAGCGGCGAGTTCAACGTAGACGCGACCGTGAACCCGACCAAGGTGCTGACGGGACGTATACTGTCGGATCACGAGTTCGCCTTCGTGCTCAAGCAGGGCGACACCGTACTGGAGACGGTATATAACGTTCCCAATGGCAACATCCCGTTCACAGCGCTGACCTACACGCAGGATGACATCGATCAAACGTACGAGTACACGATCAACGAGGTTATCCCCGCAACGACTGAAACCTATATGACCTACGACACGATGACCCTGACGTTCAGCGTGACGATAACCGATCTGGGCAATGGTGAACTGAGCGCAGACTTGGCAGATATATCCGCTGACACCGTCTTCAACAACGTCTACGATGTCCCGTTAACCCGCTACAGGATCTACTATTACTACCGAATGACAGAGGATGATGCATACGTACGCAACGAGGACTATGATTATCTCTCTGATTGGCTGGAGGTAGGCACCAGGGCAGATTCCTTTGCCGATCGTTCCGAGAACGGTTTCTGGCAGCTGGTTGGATCTGATGGGAATAGAAGGGTTCTGGTAGTCGATGAGGATACGAACATCGTCAGAGTTTACTATCAACGCTCTGAAGTGCCGTTAGGCGGCGGAGTGGTTATCAACGTCGGTGACTGCAGCGAATAATATCGGCAACAGGTCTCTCATGCCCGGTGAAACCATCCGGGCATGAGAGGCCTACGATCATATGGAGAGGAAAGCGTTAATGATGAAAAAAATTCTTGTATTAATCCTGTGCATAGCGCTCGTAGGATCCGCGCTCAGTACGGCGGCGTTGGCAGAAAGTACGGCTGAAGATAACAGCCTGATTGTAGGCTCTGTTACCCAATTAAGCGGCAACTTCTTCACGGGTATGTGGGGGAGTGATACGGCAGACATTGACGTTCGCCAGCTGCTTTACGATTATCAAACAATCGCATGGACCACCGAGGGCATGTACGCCGTCAACAATACAGCGGTAAGCGACGTTTCGACACGCCTTGTCAATAACAATCGGCGATATACATTTACGATAAATCAAGATCTCTATTATTGCGATGGTACCAATATTACCGCAAAGGATTATGTGTTTTCCATACTCTTGGAATCCTGTCCGGAGGCTGCCGAGCTTGGCGGATCCAATATATCGATGAGCCATTTGGTGGGATACAGCGCCTTTGCAACAGGTGAAAGTGAAGTATTCAGCGGCGTGCGTCTATTGGGAGACTATTCATTCTCTTTGGATGTCAGCAGCGAATATATACCCTATTTCTATGAGATGGCCTTTGCCAACGTTACGCCCTATCCCATGTCGGTCATAGCGCCGGGATGCGATATTGCCGACGGCGGCAATGGTGCCTACATCACCGGCAACTTTACCACCGAGCTTCTGCGCGAAACGATTATGGACCCGACGGATGGCTATCTTTCCCATCCCAAGGTAACGAGCGGCGCGTATATGCTGACCGATTATGATGCCGATGCGCATGTGGCAACGTTCCAGATCAACCCTTATTACAAGGGCAATTATGAAGGGCAGAAGCCGACTATCGAGTATTTGACCTTCAAGCAGGTGTGGAATGAGACCATGCTGGATGAAATTGCGAACAACACGGTCGGCTTGATCAATAAAGTATCAAGCGGCGAAGTGATCAGCAATGCCGCGGATATGGAGCTGGCAGGCACCGCCAAAACCGTTACCTATTGGCGCACAGGACTTGCGTTTATCTCCTTCTCCTGTGAAATGGGGATTACCCAGTCAACCAAACTCCGGCAGGCGATTGCCCATTGCATTGACGGAGAAACAATTTCCGATGATTATCTGGAAGGCAACGGCGTGCCGGTGTACGGCTATTATGGCTTCGGGCAATGGTTTGTTGCCGATGTGCAGGACCAGCTGAACACGCTTAACGTCTACCAGCTCGATACCGATGCGGCTATCGCATTGCTGCAGGAAGACGGCTGGAATTACAATGCGGACGGCGGAGCGTATATCCAAGGAACGGATACGCTGCGCTATTGCCTGCATGAGGACGGATCGCTTGAGCCGCTGGCGCTGAAGATGGCGATGACCGAGGATAACCAGGCAGGCCAAATGGTCGCCGAGGTGCTGGAAGAAAACTTCAAAGTCATCGGCGCATCCCTCGAAGTGGATGAGCTGTCCATGGGCGATCTGCTTAAGCATTATTACCGGCAGACGGACAGGGAATACAATATGTTTTTCCTGGCAACCAACTTCCCTTATATCTATGATCCGTATTACTATTTCAACACGGCAGACGGCTATCAGGGCGTTATGAACACAACCGGACTGCGGGATGAGGAATTGCAGGAGCTGACAGTGCAGCTGCGTGAAACCTCATCAACGGAGATTGAAACCTATGAGGAACGCTGGCTGGCATTCCAGCAGCGGTTTATTGAGCTTGAGCCGATGATCCCGCTGTACTCCAACGTGTATTATGATATTATGCGGCCGGATCTGAATAACTATTACGCCAATAACCACTGGAGCTGGAGCGTTGCGATCCTGTACGCAAACATCGGGGGCGAAGAAACCGAAGCGGAAACCCTCGAAACAACTCCGTAAATCGTTAGAAAACCATAGGTGGCTGCCGTACATTGCAAGAATGTGCGGCAGCCGCTTTTTGTATGGCAAACGTGCGCTGGCCAGGGCAGCAACATGCGATACGAGCAGAAATACGCGGATGTTATACCGTTTCCGGCGGGCTTTAACCGGATTCTAATGGCACAAGCAATATAAAGATGATAGAATACAAGAGACTTGCGGGATCATTGCGGCAGATAATGGGCAAGCGGTGAAGGATAACACCGGACCCGATGCCAAAAATGACGGTTCTTTACGGCAACCTATGAAACCGAAAAACCAGCAAGCGGCAATATACAGACACGTATGTGCAGATAGAAATTTTCAGCTTTGCATCTGGCAAACCGATAAGCTATGCCTGTTACGGGGAGTGGTATCATGGTGATGCCGCATCTCGGTTTATATAATCGCCTGCTGCGGAGCTGTGCACTGTATACCGTGCCGGTGTCCGTAATGAATTTGCATGTGGGTAAGGAGAGAAAGCTATGGTATTAGAGGTACAACAGCTGCAAAAAAGCTTTGGGGATCACGAAGTGCTCAACGGCGTAAACTTTACCGTGGAAAGCGGAAACTCGCTGGGCTTGCTGGGCCGCAACGGCGCCGGTAAAACCACCACTATTCGCATTATCATGGATGTGTTTGCCGCTGACGGCGGAAGGGTGCTTGTGGACGGCAAGCCGTTTCGGCGGGGCGATTACCGCATCGGTTATCTGCCGGAGGAGCGCGGGCTGTATCCCAAGCGGCTGATCCTGGACCAGCTGATCTATCTGGGCACGCTGCGCGGGCTGACGCCGGCCTTTGCCAAGGCCAGCGCGCTTCGCTGGATGGGCCGCATGGGGCTGATGGACTATGTGAACAAAAAGGTGGATACGCTGTCCAAGGGCAACCAGCAGAAGATTCAGCTGGCCGCCGCCATGCTCAACGATCCGGAGCTTTTAATACTGGATGAGCCGTTTACCGGACTGGATCCTGTAAACGCGCAGCTGCTGAAGGTGATCGTGCGCGAATGCATTGATGAAGGCAAGATTGTGCTGTTCTCCAGCCATCAGATGAACTATGTGGAAGAATTCTGCCGGCATATCGCGATCCTGAACCATGGTGAAATCGTGCTGGATACCACGATCGAGGCGCATAAGCGCACGTATGACCGCCGTCATCTGGTGCTGGATCTGCCGGACGGCACGCAGGCGCAGGCACAGCAGTATCTGGCGGGTAAAGGGCTGCGCGCAGAGCTGCAAGAGCAGACTGTGCACCTGTATGTGCCCGATACGGCCGATACGCTGCCTATCCTGTCCGGCATGAGCGGCGCGGGTATCGCCGTGGAGGGCTATCGCGTGTTTGAGCCGTCACTGGAAGATATCTTTGTGGAATACACGAGCAAGGCAATTTAGGAAGGGAGGCAAACACAATGAAACAGTTTCAATCGGTATTCCGGTTTGAGATGGGCGGATATTTCAAGTCTAAAATCTATCTAGTCATGACGGCGCTGTTTGCTGTCGTATTGATGATCGTGCTTAGCTTCCCCAACATCAAGACGCTGCTGGGCAGCGAGGAAGAGGCGGTACAGCCGACAACGATCACGCAGGTGGATCAGCTGATGGCTGATACCGTATCCGGCGGGGATGTGATCGCGCTTGTCAACCAAAACGGCGCCCTGAGCGACGAGGCGCTGGTGCTGCTGGCCAATGCCATGGGTACCTCCATGTACCTGACACAGGAGGATGTGCAGGCCGTGCGCGATGCGGTGAAAAACGGAACCTATGCGGGTGCCGTAGTGATTGAGGATGCGCAGACCGCCACCTATATTGCGCCGACCCTGACGCTGGATGATGAAACAGCCTCTGTGCTTTATACCGCCATGACCGGTGTTACGCGCTACGAAATGCTGCAGTCGCTTGGCGTATCCCAAGCCGAAACGGAAGAGATATTGAATCCGCCGGTGAGTGTCAATGTCGAAAATCTGGGCGTCAGCCAAACGGATACGTTCTTCTACACCTATATTATGCTCATGGCGCTGTATATGGCGATCATGATCTACGGCCAGCTGGTGGCTTCGTCCGTTGCCACGGAGAAGGGCTCACGCACCATGGAGCTTTTAATCACGTCCGCACGGCCCAACAGCCTGCTGTTTGGCAAGATCATTGCGGCCGGATTGTCGGGATTGATTCAAATGGCGGTGCTGTTTGGCTCGGCCGTCCTGTTTTACCATATCAACGCGTCGGCTTGGGCCGGCAATGCGGTGATTGCATCCATCTTTAACATGCCGCTGCCGATGGTGGGGTATGTGCTGCTGTTCTTCCTGCTGGGCTTTTTCCTGTATGCGTTCATGTTTGGCGCGGTCGGCTCGCTGGTTTCCCGCGTGGAGGATGTGTCCGCGTCGATCATGCCTATCATGATGTGCTTTGTGTTTGCGTTTATCGTGGTGATCACGGCGGTATCCTCGGGCAATGCGGACAGCACACTGATGATCGTGTGCTCCTACATCCCCCTTACCTCGCCGATGGCGATGTTTGCGCGGGTGGCAATGTCCATGCCGGCGTGGTATGAAATTGTAATCTCCGTTGTGCTCCTGCTTGCCACCACGGTTGGGATCGGGTTCCTGTCCGCCAGCATCTACCGCATGGGCGTGCTGATGTACGGCAAAGCCCCTAAGCCCGCGGAGCTTGTGAAAGTGATTCGCGCAGCACGCCAGAATAACGCGTAGAATTTACAGCTCCCCATTTGAAAAGTGTGAAATAACCTTATGAAAGCTAGCGTTATTGAGGATGTTGCGTTATAATAAGGGACGAGGTCGCTTTCTGGTATACAGCCGCGGCGCGGCGGTATGCGTTGTATAAAGCTATGAGACCATCCTAAAGACCGGAGGTATGAACATGATGTATCCAATCAAAAAAGCACATGGCCGCGAAATCATCGATTCTCGCGGAAATCCTACCGTAGAAGCCGTAGTAACGCTTGAAAACGGCGTAGAAGCGACGGCAGCCGTACCCAGCGGCGCATCCACAGGCCAGTTTGAGGCTCTGGAGCTGCGCGACAAGGATCCCAAGCGTTTCGGCGGCAAGGGCGTGCTCAAGGCCGTCGGCCACGTTGACAACGAAATCAGCAAGGTGCTGGCCGGCGTAGACGCCGCCGCCACCGCCACCGTCGATAAGACCATGATGGCCGCCGACGGCACCAAGGATAAGTCCAACTTCGGCGCAAACGCCATTCTGGCCGTATCGCTGGCCGCCGCCAAGGCTGCCGCGGAAGCCGAAGGCATCCCGCTGTACCGGTTCCTCGGCGGCGCCGCAGCCCACACGCTGCCTGTGCCCATGATGAACGTGCTCAACGGCGGCGCGCACGCGGCCAACAACATCGACATTCAGGAGTTTATGATTATGCCCGTCGGCGCGCCTTCCTTCTCCGAAGGCCTGCGCTGGTGCGCCGAGGTGTTCCACACCCTGGCGAAGATCCTCAAGAAGGATGGCCTGTCCACCGCCGTTGGCGACGAGGGCGGCTACGCCCCCAACCTTGAAAGCGACGAGGAAGCCATCCAGTACCTCATCCGCGCTATCGAAGAAGCGGGCTACAAGCCCTATGACGATTTCATGCTCGCCATCGACTCCGCTTCCAGTGAATGGAAAGCCGAAAAAGGCTATTTCCTGCCCAAGCACAAGATCAGCTACACCGCCGATGAGCTGGTGGATTTCTGGGCCAGCATGGTGGAGAAGTACCCGATCGCATCCATTGAAGACGCACTGGACGAAGAGGATTGGGAAGGCTGGCAGAAGCTGACCGCAAAGCTTGGCGACAAGGTACAGCTGGTTGGTGATGACCTGTATGTGACCAACACCGAGCGACTGCAAAAGGGCATCGATGGCAAGTGCTCCAATTCTATCCTGATTAAGCTCAACCAGATCGGCTCCCTGTGGGAGACCATCGAGGCTGTGCAGATGGCGCACAAAGCCAATTTCACCGCCGTGATCTCGCACCGCTCCGGTGAAACCTCCGACACCACCATTGCCGATCTCGCCGTAGCGCTCAACGCCGGCCAGATCAAAACCGGCGCCCCCAGCCGCAGTGAGCGCGTTGCTAAGTACAACCGCCTTCTCCGCATCGAAGAAGAGCTCGGCGCCGCCGCGACCTACCTCGGCAAGAAAGCGTTCTAAGCCGCAGGCAAGTTTATATTCAATAGCAACAGCCACCCGTCAAGTGGGTGGCTGTTTCCTATGCAATTATCGATAATCTGCATTTCCTTGCAGGATGAACACTATCAACAAAACCGCTGTGCCTGTCTCAGACGCAGCGGTTTGCTTATTCGATTTAATCCCAGGATGCACGAAGAGTCGAAGCCCTTCGTGCTGCAATCCGAAATCAGCGGCATGCGTGGTGGTTTCGGAATTTTGCGCAGTAAAGTTTCCTTACACTTCGGGCTGACCGTGAGTGAGCGAAGCGAGTGAACAGGCCTGAAGTACAACCTCGAAAAAGCGGAACACTTTTTCCAAAGGCGTCAGCCTTTCACGCTGCCCAGCGCCACACCGGCGATAATGTACTTCGAAAGCGAGAAATACACCACGAACAACGGCAGCACGGTCAGCGTCAGCGCGAGGTACACAGCGCCGTATTCGGTCTTATAGATGTCACCGCGCAGCAGGTTGACCATCAGGGGCATGGTGTAGTTGTCGGAGCTGGTCAGCAGCACCATCGGCATGAACAGGGCGTTCCAGCTGGTAACGAAGGAGAAGATACCCTGTGTGGCCAGTGCCGGCTTCATGATGGGCAGCACGATACGGTTGAACGTGTAGAATTCGTGAGAACCGTCGATGCGCGCAGCCTCCAGCAGATCCAGCGGGAAGGACGCGATCATGAACTGCCGCATGAAGAACACGCCCGCTGGCGCGGCCGCGGCAGGCAGTATCAGCGCAAGAAAGTTGTTGGTCATCCCGATAGAGTACATGAACTGGAAAAAGCCGATGCCGGTAATCTGTGCGGGGATCATCATAACGGCCATGATAAAGGTGAAGAACGCCCGGCGCAGCTTCCAGTTATACGCGATCAGCGCATGCGCGGTGAGGGCGGAGAAGTAGAGCGTCAGGATTGTGGAGCACGTGGAAATGATGAAGGAGTTCTTGAAACCGACCCAGGCGTTGAACGATTTTCCTTCCAGTATTTTGATGTTGTCCATAAAATAGTGGGAAGGGATCAGCGATAGGGTGGCGCCCTGAATTTCCGGCGTGCTGCGCGTGGCGTTGACGATCATGATAATAAACGGGAAAAGGCTCATGACGGCGAGCAGAATGCATACGGTATAGGCGACGACCTGAAAAATGATATGGCCTGCTGTACGCTGCTTTTTCATGCGATCGCACCCCCCGTCGTTTTCTGCACTTTGCGGTTTTGCCGCTGCATCTTTTTGAAGGCCTTGCGCTCTTTCACTTCATCCTTGTCGCGCATCAGGAAGAACGTAAAGCCGGACAGGATAGCGATAACGACGAATACCAGCATGCTGGCGGCGGATGCGCGCGCGTACATGTAGCTGCCCGCGAACGCCTGATTGTAGATAAACACGCTGGCAGTCAGCGTGGCGTTGTCCGGTGCGCCGTTGTTGAACATGACCTTGGGAATGTCGAACATGTTCAATCCGCCGATCATGCTGGTAACCAGCACATACAGCATGATGGTTTTCAAATTGGGAAGCGTTATACGGAAGAACGTCTGCATGCTGGACGCACCGTCGATATCCGCCGCTTCGAAAATTTGCGGATTGATGCCCAATACACCGGAGATAAGGATGATCATGGTGTAGCCGTACCACATCCAGAACTGGATGAAAGCTATGATATTACGTGCTGAACTCTTAAGTGACAGGAATTGTATGCCTTCATTGATAATGCCGAGCTTTTCCAGCGCATAGTTTACCGGGCCGGTCGGGTAGCCGAACAGCGAGTAAAACAGGATAGCGATGGAGGCTGCGGTAATGATATTGGGCATATAGAACAGCACTTTAAACAGGCCCTTCCCGCGCAGCTTGATGGACGGAGACGTAAACCAAGCCGTCAGGAGAAGCGCCAACAGAATTTGCGGTATGAAGTTCAATATCCAGATATGCAGGGTATTGATAACAGAGAGCTTGAAGGATTTGTTTTTGAGAATGACCTCAAAATTGCGGAAAGGCTGATCGAGGAACTGCCAGCTGATATTGCCCAGGCCCTTGGAGTTGGTAAAGCCGAGTAATGCCGTATAAATGGTAGGGTATAACGAAAATATCAAAAACACTACGACAAACGGGATACAGAAGTAGTAGCCATACCTTGCGTAGCTGATACTCTTATGGCGCTTTTTCATCGCACTTCGTCCTCACTAAAATAAGGCTGGGCAGCGGACAGCGCGAGCCATCCGCCACCCAAGCCGTTTTGTTGGGATGAATGATTAGTCTACGATAACATCCAGGTTGTCGGCAACGTTCTGCTTGAAGTCTTCGATGGCTTCTTCGCGGGTTTTCTGGCCGAGCTTGTACTGGTCAACCTGGTCGGCGAAGTACTGGTTGATGGTCTCGTCGTACTGCGTCAGCGATGCGCCGGTGGCGTATGCGTTGGCGGGTACGAAGATATCAAACATGTTCTGGCCGCCGAGGAAGTCCACGGTGCCGTCGCTCATTGCCATCACAGTGCCGGAGGCAACGGTGTCCTTGGTGCCCACTACGCCCTCGGTCATGGTGCCGTTGGCCCAGTAGTACTGCAGACCGGTCTCGGAGCAGTTCAGGGTGATCCAGTCGATGATTTCGCCAACGGCTTCCTTCACATCGGAATCCTTGTTGGCCATCAGCCACGTGCCGCCCCAGAAGAAGCCCACGGGAGAGGTGGTCACAGCCCAGTTGCCGGCGGTGTCGCCAGCGTTGCCAGCCATAACGTAGTTGATCAGCCAGGCGGGCCCTAAGTAGCAGAATACTTCTTTCTCGCCGGTGCCTGCGATGTCGGCATACCACGCATCGCTCCAGGCGGTGGTGTTGTTGGTATAGCCGTTGTCATACATGGTCTTTGCATAATCCATGTAGGCTTCACGATAGGGATCGATTACGAGCGTGCCGTCCACGATCCAGGGAGATTCGCCGCCGGTGCGGATGGCCTGCCAGAGGTCGCCGGTGCCGGACAGGATGGCATAGCCTTTGGCTGCCAGCTCTGCGGCTGCATCCATGAAGTCGTCCCAGCTGGAACCGAGCTTCTCGGCGATAACGGCGGGATCATCGGTGCCCCACACGTCGATAGCGATGTCACGGCGATAGATGACGCCGGCGCCGGTGGCCTGATA
>DAOPIR010000105.1:0-10236 GCA_035399245.1 Candidatus Limiplasma sp. | reverse complement strand
TTACATCGTTTCTATGGGCTGGAGTAATGCTTGCTTGATCCCCACTTGGTTTTATTGTCGTGCAGTCCCCCTAACGAGACGCTGCGCTCTGTAAAACATTCCATTCTCGGTTCATTTTGCGCTGCGCGCAAGTGCCCACTGAGCACGCATTCACCTAAAGACAGAAAAAGAACAATAATTCCCAGTTGCTATCGGAAATATTCGGTGATATACTTCGAATAGTACAAAAACATTCAGATACTAAATGATCCCCTTATTGAAAATTATAGAAATGGATGCAATTGGCCATGATGATTAGAAAAAAATTTCTTCTCGCGCTGGTTATAACAATTTGCACCACTGGGTTATTGTCCCTGCCCATAGCATCGGCAGGGACGACATATGCTACCTATGTGATCGTTAATGGAGTTACGCTCAATGCGTCCACGCCGTCCGTCGGCGGGTATGCGACGTTTGACGTGGGCACCCACACCCTCACGCTCACCGATGCAACGCTGAATACGACGACCGACACATATGACGGCAGGAACAATTATTCCTGCCTGCTGTATGCCAACGGCGATCTGGACCTGGTGCTGATCGGCACAAACACGCTGTCCTCTTCCATCAATACATACGATTATTACGCAACGGGCATCTATGTGGACGGTTCCCTAACGATCAGCGGCAGCGCGGAGATCACGGCACAGCATACGGATACCTACCATTATGATCAAGTCGATCACCTGATACATTATCCCAAAGCTATGGGCATCTGCTGCACAGGGGACTGCACAATCAAGACAGGCAACATCACCCTCACCGTGACGGCGGATTTTACAACATACGGGATTTATCCCGACGGCTCTTTCCTTTTTGAAGACGGGCAGGCCGTGATTTCATGCAAATCGCAATATGGCGTCGGGATCGACACGGGCAGCGACAAAAGCTTCCGTATGACGGGCGGCAATCTGTCGGTTACGTGTGAATCCACAAATACGTTTGTTAACGCCCTGTTGACGGGCTGGATTTACATGGCGGGCGGGGAAGCCCGGTTTACCGGCAAAGGAATCAAAGGAGTCGGCGGCTATTTTTATCATAACGTGGTCACATACACCGGCGGTACGTTTACCTTTATCGGCACCAATTATGCGCTGGAGAATGGCAGCGATTATTCCAACGCAACCTACAGCCTGACCAATGGCGCCATTTACGTGTCAACCGCTACGGACGGCAGCGGCTTAAGCCGCTGGACCTCACCGGCGAACGGGCTGCTGGCGTCGAACTATGCGAAGGGTGATTCACCGTTTATGTACGTGCAATTCGTGCCGCATATCGATGCAGTGATCCCGCAGACCGGCGATGCTTACGCGCCTTGGCTGTGGGCGGGGATTATGCTGGGCGCGCTGCTGGGCGTATCGGCGATTGTGGCGGCTGTATGCAGGAAACGCGCGTAAGGCTGGCGCACGGATATTTTGCATCTCTATAGGTAAGCCTGTTTTCGTTCATCAGTGCCGATCGGCGATCCATTCAAAAAGGACGGGCAACACGGCGATAAACAGGATGGGCAAGGTTCAAAAACAGGGCTGCGGCGTGAAAACGCGGCAGCCCTGTGATAAACGGCAGGATAAAGGTGTTTATTCTTTCGGCTTGGATTTCGTGGCACGAATGCGCTTTTTCACGGCGGGAGCCTTTTTAGGCTTGGCCGGTGTTTTGCTTTCCGTGGCGGGGGCGGGTTTCGCTGCCGGTTTCGGTTCGGCGGCGGGCTTAACTTTGGGCACGGGTGTGGCGATTGGCGCGGGCTCATCCAAAGCGGGCGCAGGGGTTTCCTTCAGCGCGGGGGCGGCTTCCGCTATGGCGGAGCTATCCGCTTTGGCCGCGTTTGGCGCTTTGCCGGCTTCCGGCTCTTCTTCGTTCACCTTCGCGTACTTTTGGGCGCGCAGGACGCTCAGCTTGTCGTCGATCTCGTTAAGCTCCGTAAACATATCGGATAGTTCCTTGGGCAGCTTTACTCCGTTATGCCACATTTCAAATGCCTGCAGGCTGAACTCCGTCAGTATTTCATGGCGGCGAGATTCCAGATTGATCTCGTTTACGCGCAGCTTGGCGTTGCGGGCCATCTGCGAGGCAGCGGAACCGAATGCCTGCATCATATTGAGAAACGCTATCTTCATGCGGCTGGAGAATTTTGTTTTTTGCATATTATCACTCCGTTTTAGCGAGCCGGAAATTTCAATACAGTACTAGCTTCTTCAAAAACCGGCAAATTCCTGCCGATCAGGCGAATGCTTCGGCCCAGTGAACAAGCAGGGAGGCAGGATTGCAGGTGAACTTCACTTCGTCAACGATGATGATCTCGCCATCGAGATTGAGGTGCATGCCGGGCACGGTAAGCGTGCAGCCTTTGGTGCGGTAATGGCGGCAAAACGGTTTATTGATAATGGTCCCCTTCAGCATGGAAGGCAGGCTGAGAAAAATCTTCCATTTGGAAACCTTCTCGGCGACCAGAATGTCGAATACGCCGTCATCAACCACGCTCAGCGGCATAATGCGGATCCCGCTGCCCAAATACTGCCCGTTGGCAACACAGCAGAGAGAACACGGTTTGTTGATTGCCACGCCTTCCTCGGTGCTCAGCTTAAGATGGAAAGGTTTGAAGCGCAGCATGGTCATAAAAATGCCGTACAGATAGGGCAGTTTGCCGTGCAGCTTTTCCTTCGCCTTGAGCATGTTCTCCAGCACCATTACATCAAATCCGGTGCCGCAGATATTGAGAAAAAAGCGGTCGTTTGCCATGCCGGTGTCCACGCGGCGCGCCTTATGCTTGAGCAAATAGTGGAGCGCTTCTTCCCAGCTTTTGGGGATGCCCAGCATGCGGGCAAAATCATTGCCGTTGCCGGCGGGGATAATACCCAGCGCCGTATCGGTATCGTTCAGGCCTGCAGCCACCTCGTTTACCGTACCGTCTCCGCCTACGGCGATCACGGTTTCATCCCCGCGCGACGCCGCCTGCCGGGCAAGCTCTGTCGCATGGCCGATCGCTTCGGTTAAGCAAAGGGTAAAATTGATATTCAGCTTATGAAGCAGCGCCGCGACTTTTTCCCCGACAATGCGGGCATGGCCCGCGCCGGAAACTGGATTCACAATCATTGTAATCATATCGTGTACCTCATGTACTCTTTTCGCTATATATTAACCTGTTTTAAATAGAAAGTAAAGATAGGATTCATGCGGGCCAGACACCGAATAAGGAACCGGACGAATTTTACAGGTTCTTTATAAAGAAATACCTTGACGAATGCTCTGTATTCATCATACAATGAATGCAGAGGAGATTGAGTATGGAATTCTATCCGCAGAACGTCCTTTCACGAAGAGGTACGAGCGGCTTTTATTTCTAACCCCTTTAGTGAGCATGAAAGGGATCGACCGATGAAGTACAATCCGCCTTCCCAAGCGATTCGCGACACCTTCCATCACGGCACCAACCGCCGCGCGTATGAAATGCTGGGTGCGCACCCCTGCATGGAAGGGGAGCAGAAGAAGTGGCATTTTTGCCTTTGGGCGCCCAATGCCGCGCGGGTATCGCTTGTGGGAAGTTTCAACGGCTGGAACGATCACCGCCACCCCATGCAAAAACAGCATGACGGCACGTGGGAGCTGCGTCTTTCCGATGCGGAAGTGATGCGGGATGCGCCTGCCGACGGATATCCTGTGTATAAATACGCGGTATGGGGCGCGGACGGCGTGCTGCGCCTGAAGGCTGATCCTTATGGATTCTTTGCCGAGCTTAGGCCGCAGACAGGCAGCCGACTGTATGATCTGGACGGCTACCGGTGGAATGACGAGGCATGGATAAAGCAGCGCTCCATGTATGATCCGTATATCAATCCCGTCAACATTTACGAGGTGCATATCGGCTCCTGGCGGCGGCACGAGGACGGCAGCCTGCTTACCTATCTGGAGTTTGCGGATCAGCTGATCCCCTATGTGACCGAGATGGGCTATACCCATATCGAGCTGATGCCGGTCATGGAGCACCCGCTGGATATGTCGTGGGGCTACCAGGTGCTTGGGTTCTACGCCGCCACCTCCCGTTACGGTACGCCCAAGCAGCTGATGGAGCTGATCGATAAATGCCACCAGGCGAATATCGGCGTGATATTAGACTGGGTGCCCGCGCATTTTCCGCGTGACGAGGCGGGGCTGTTTCGGCTGGACGGTACACCGCTGTACAACCATCCCGACCCCCGGCGCGGCGAGATTGCGCAGTGGGGCACGATGCTGTTTGATTTTGGACGCGGCGAGGTATGCAGCTATCTGTTATCCAACGCCTGCTTCTGGCTGGAGCTTTTCCATGCCGACGGCCTGCGCGTGGATGCGGTATCCGGCCTGCTGTATTACGACTTCTGCAAGGAACCCGGGCAATGGCTGCCCAACGAATACGGCGGGCGGGAAAATATCGATGCTATCCGCTTTCTGCGCCGCCTGAATGAGACCGTGTACCACGATTTTTCCGGCGTGATGATGGTTGCGGAAGAAGCCACCGCCTATCCCATGGTCACGGCGCCGACTTATCTGGGCGGGCTGGGCTTTGGGTTTAAGTGGAACATGGGCTGGATGAACGATATTCTCAGCTATCTGAAAAAAGATCCCATCCACCGCAAGTACCACAACGATAAGCTGACGTTTTCCATGTTTTATGCGTTTTCGGAAAACTATATCCTGCCGTTTTCACACGACGAGGTGGTGCACGGCAAGCATAGCATGCTGGATAAAAATCCGGGCGACCTGTGGCAGAAATTTGCGGGATTGCGCACAGTATACGGTTATACCATGGCGCACCCGGGCAAAAAGCTTCTTTTCATGGGCGGCGAGTTTGCCCACTTTATCGAGTGGAAGTACGACGACCAGCTGGATTGGTTTTTGCTGGTATACGACCGCCATCCACAGGTGCAGGCCTGCGTAAAGACGCTCAATCATCTTTACCGCAGCACACCGGCGCTGTATGAGGTGGAGGATTCATGGGATGGCTTCCAGTGGATTACCGCCAATGATTCGGACAACAGCGTGATCGCGTTCCTGCGTACCGACAGCAAGGGTAATGCCCTGCTCTGCGTGGCAAACTTCACGCCGGTATTCCATCCCATCTATCGCATCGGGCTGCCGATGCCCGGCACGCTTAATGAGGTATTCAACACAGACCGCAAGGAATTTGGCGGCAGCAACCAGTATAATGCCTATGAGATCGAGGCGGAGGAAGGCCTGTTCAACAGCTTTCCCTACCATGCGGACATCTGTGTGCCGCCGATGAGCTGCTGTTATTTTACGTATCATAAATCCGAGGCCGTCGCGGTGACTGACGGCAAACCCGCGGAACTGACGCAGTCAGAACCGGAAGACAAATCCACAAAAGGGGAGAAAACTGCATGAAAAAGAAACGATGTATTGCCATGCTATTGGCGGGCGGACAGGGGAGCCGGTTGGGAATTTTAACGGTAGATATGGCGAAACCGGCCATACCCTACGGCGGCAAATACCGCATCATTGACTTTCCGCTGTCCAACTGTACCAACAGCGGGATCGATGTGGTGGGGGTGCTGACCCAATACCAGCCGCTGGAGTTGAACGCCTATATCGGCAGCGGGTCTCCCTGGGATTTGGACCTTTCCTATGGCGGTGTGTATGTGCTGCCGCCCTATGTGAAGGGCAAGCACGGCGAGTGGTACTCGGGCACGGCCAATGCGATTTACCAAAACATCGCGTTCATCCGCCAGTTTAACCCCGATCATGTGCTGATATTGTCGGGCGACCACATCTACACTATGGATTACAATGCCATGCTCAATTACCATATTGAGAAAGGTGCCGACGCGACCATTGCCGTACGCGAGGTACCGTGGGAGGATGCGCCGCGCTTCGGTATTATGAATACGGACGCCGACAACCGTATCAACGAGTTTGAGGAAAAGCCCGCAAAGCCCAAGAACAACAAGGCGAGCATGGGTGTGTACATCTTCCGCTGGGATAAGCTGTGGCACTATCTGGCTGAGGATGCCAAGGTGGAAGGCTCCTCCAACGACTTCGGCAAGAACATCATTCCCAACATGCTGGCGGAAAACCAGAATTTGTTCGCCTATGATTTCGACGGCTACTGGAAGGATGTCGGCACCATCGAAAGCCTGTGGGAGGCCAACATGGACCTGCTGCAAATGCCGATGCCCATTGATCTGTATGATAAAAACTGGCGCGTGTACGGGCGCAATCCCGGCGAGACGCCGCACTATATTTCCAAGGGCGCAACCGTGAAAAACTGCCTGGTGACCGAGGGCTGCGAGGTATTCGGCGCGGTGGAGCACAGCGTGCTGTTTTCCGGCGTTACGGTAATGGAGGGCGCTGTGGTGGAGGATTCCATCGTAATGCCTAACGCCGTCATCGGGCGCGGAGCCATCATCCGCCGTGCCATTATTGCTGAAAACGCCGTGATCGGCGCCGGCGCGATTGTGGGCGACGAGGGCGGTGAAATCGCCGTGGTCGGCCACGCGGTGGAAGTGCAAAACGGCGACCGCATCCTGCCGGGCCAGCAGTATCAGGGATAATGCGGCATTGAGTATACAGAGAGGGAGAATTGCCATGGCTATGAAAGACGTAATGGGCATTATTTATACAGGAGAAAAGGATAACCTCCTGCGGGAGCTGACGATGCTGCGCGGCATTGCCGCCGTGCCCGTCGCAGGCCGTTACCGCGTGATCGATTTTCTGGTGTCGAGCTTTGTGAATTCCGATATTCCAAACGTCGGCGTGATCATGCAAAAGAATTACCACAGCCTGATGGACCATCTGGGCAGCGGCAAGGAATGGGACCTGCACGGTAAAACGGACGGCCTGTTCATCCTGCCGCCGTTCCTGACATCGGATAATATCGGCGAGTATCCCGGCTCGCTGGATGCGCTGCATGCCAACATCGGCTACATCCGCCGCAGCCGGCAGGAGTATGTGCTGCTGTGCAACAGCCTGATCGTGTTCAACGCGGATTTTCGCGATATGGTGCATACCTACATGAAGTCCGGTGCGGACGTATGTATGATGTACTCCAAAAATCCCGAACTGCAGCGCTCGGAATACGGCATTTATCTGGATGTCAACGACGAGGGCTTGGTTGAGGATGTGGAGATCGATCCCACCAAGCCGCGCTATGAAAACACATCGATGGAAGTATCGCTGATCAAAAAGGATCTGCTGATGACGCTGATCGACCGCGGCGTGTCGCACGGCTATCATGACCTGATGCGCCACAGCTTCCAGCGCATGATCCGCGACGCGGGCTTGCGTGTGGTGGGATATGAGTACAAGCGCCCCTGCTACCGGATGGACTCGATCCAGAGCTATTTCAAGTTCAACATGGACGTGATCGATCCCAAGGTGCGCTACAGCCTGTTTTGTGACGATCGCCCCGTGTACACCAAGCTGCGCGACGAAATGCCCGCCCGCTATCTGGATAACGCCAACGTGTCCGATTCCATCGTGGCCGACGGCTGCATTGTGGATGCCAAGGTCAACCACAGCGTGCTGTTCCGCGGCGTGCGCATCGGCAAGGGCGCCAAAGTGAAAAACTGTATCATCATGCAGGACAGCGTGATTGAAGAGGGCGCGGAGCTGGAAAACTGTATCCTGGACAAACAGGCGACCATTCGCACGGGCGGCAAGCTGATCGGGCCGCCGTCATACCCGATTGTAATCTCCAAAAATATGACGATTTAAGGGACAGATGACGAAAGCCCGCAATAAAGGAGAGGTAACAATGAAAATTCTGTTTGCGTCCAGTGAGTGCGTACCGTTTATCAAAACCGGCGGTCTTGCGGATGTGGTGGGTTCTCTGGCAACGGTATTGGCCAAGGAAGGGCACGATGTGCGCGTTGCGCTGCCGCTGTACACGGCCATAGAGTTCGGCTGGCAGCAGAAGATGGAGCATGTGCTGCACTTTGATGTTCAGCTGGGCTGGCGGCGGCAATACTGCGGCGTGGATATGCTGAAGTATGACGGCGTTACCTATTATTTCCTGGATAACAAGTATTATTTCGGGCGTCCGTATATCTATGGCCTGGGCGGCGATGAATACGAGCGGTACAGCTTTTTCTGCCGCGCGGTGCTCAACGCCCTGCCGCTGCTGGACTTCCAGCCCGATATTATCCACGCCCACGACTGGCAAACGGGCATGGTGCCGGCGCTGCTGAAGATCCAGTACCATCATTTACCGTTCTATGCGCCTATCCGCACGGTGTTCACCATCCATAACCTGCAGTATCAGGGCATCTTCGGCATCAAAGAGGTGCAGGATGTGATGGGCCTGGGCGACGGGCTATGGAGCGCGGACAAACTGGAGTTTTCCGGCTGCGCAAACTTTATGAAGGCCGGACTGGTGTACACGGACGCAATCACCACCGTGAGTCCCAGCTATGCCGAGGAAATTACCACCGCCTATTACGGCGAACGACTGGACGGACTGATCCGCTCGCGAAAGGGCGCCTTGTACGGCGTGCTTAACGGCATTGATACCCAGCTGTACGATCCTGCGGACGACAAGGTGATCTATCAAACCTATACGGAGGACACGCTGCAGGGGAAGGCTGTTAACAAGGAAGGCCTTCAAAAGGACCTGTCGCTGGAGGTCAGGCCGGATGTGCCGTTGATTGCGATGATCGGGCGGCTGACCAACCAGAAGGGACTGGACTTGGTGGACTGCGTGCTGGGCGAGATCATGGCGGAGGATATCCAGATGGCGATCCTCGGCATGGGCGATGCGCGCTATACCAACCTGTTCAGCTGGGCGGAAACCAAATACCGCGGCAAGCTGGCCGCGCGCTTTGCCATGGATCATGAGCTGGCGCACAAGATCTACGCGGGCGCGGATTTCTTCCTGATGCCCTCGCTGTTTGAGCCCTGCGGCCTCAGCCAGATGATTTCCATGCGCTACGGCACCGTGCCCATCGTGCGGGAAACCGGCGGGCTGCGGGATACCGTGCTGAGCTATAATGAAGAAACCAAGGAAGGCAACGGCTTCACCTTCCTTAACTATAACGCGCACGATATGCTGACCGTTGTCCGCCGTGCGCTGGACTTTTATCACAACCGAAAAGAAGTGCTGGAGCTGCTGCGCAGGCGCGGCATGCAGGGTGATTACTCCTGGACGCACAGCGCCAGGGAGTATGTCAACATCTATCAGAAGATCATGGATAAAAGCTGATTACGCCTGCAACCTCTTGATCCGCTTGGGCAGCGCCTTGACCAGCGTCACGGCCAGCCCAAGCTTGATCAGGTCGGGGATGATGTACGGGATCACGCACATCATAAGCGCCGCCCACAGCCCGATTGCGCCGTAGGCTTTGGCATAGAAGAGCATAAACCAGACGGTGCCGAAGGCGTAGTCTATCAGCAGACCGGCGGCCATCCCTAGGATCATCCGCCATATGCTGCCTTTTCCGTGGGCGGTGATCAGCCAGTAAATCAGCGCGGCAAACAAAAACCCGATCAGGTATCCGCCGGTAATACCCGTCAGCACGCCAAATCCGCCGCGAAAGCCGGAAAAAACGGGAATGCCGACCATGCCAAGCAACAGGTATACTAGAACGGCAAGCACGCTGCGCTTGCCGCCCAAAAGTCCCATCGCCAGAAATAAGCCCATGGTTTGCAGTGTGAAGGGTACCGTGGCGGGAATCGAAATCCATGCGCATACCGCCAGCAGCACGGCAAACAGCGCAATCAATACCATGTCCATTGTAGAAAGCTTCCCAAAATGCATAAGGTTCACATCCTTTTCCGGGAAACCATAACAAAGAAACCGTTAATTGTCAACCATAATACGATAATTGGTTGACAATTATCCATGAGGTGAGATAATGAGCCTGAAAAAATGCTGGCTGACCGAAGAAACCGTTCCCGAAACCCTGCAAACGCCACTGGATACCGCCCGCTGGGAGCTGCAGCAGGCGGGTAAAGAATGTACCCTGACGGTGGATGAAGCGATGGGCGACAGCTACGAGCTGCTGATGGAAAACGGCCGCGAAATCAGGGGTGGCCAAACCGGTATTCTGTATGGCGTATACCGCTATCTGGAATTCTTGCGTGCGGCCCGTGCCTTGCCGGTTGGCCTGCAAACGCCCGTGTTTTCGCTGCGGATGCTCGACCATTGGGACAACATGAACGGCAATATCGAGCGTGGGTATGCGGGCCGGTCCATGTTTTTTGAAAACAACGATT
>DAOPIR010000104.1:0-10254 GCA_035399245.1 Candidatus Limiplasma sp. | reverse complement strand
CAGGAGCAAATGCGGCTTGCGCTGGAGAAGGGCTTTACCGACGATGAATTTGCCAGCGCCAAAGCGCAGCTCAAGGGCGCGTTTCTGCTGGGGCTGGAGAGCTCCTCGGGGCGCATGCAGTCCATCGGGCGCAGCATGCTGCACCTAAACCGCCTGCGCACGCCCGACGAAATTCTGGAGAAAATTGAAGCCGTAACCAAAAAAGCCCTGCACGACGCGGCAGAGCATGTACTGTCGTCCCCGTCCAGCGCGGCTATTGTCGGCAGGGACGCGGAAAAGTATCTGGATTTTATTCGGTAATGCCCTGTGCCTGATCCATGGTCCACAGCTTGCGCATGAGCACAAACGCAATAGCGGCCAGACCGAAGATCATCGCAAACGGCAGCGACGCGTTGATATCCGCCAAAATTCCCGCGACGGTGGACAGCGGAGAAGTGATCAGCATGCTAATGGCGTAGAAGAACGCCAGCATGCGTGCGCGTTCTTCCCGGTCAATGTTTACCATCTGCAATCCGTTGGCAAACGGAATCAGCAGCGATAGTGCCGCCCCTTCCAGCAGCACGGTGGCCAGCACAAACCCGAGCACACCCTTGGGCATCAGCAGCATGCACACAGCCTGTACCATAAACAGGATCAGTCCCAGCCCGATCGGATTTTTGAAGCGCTTGAGGTTGAGTCTCGGTATCAGAAACACGTAGCTGCCAAGCATTAAAAATGTTTTGATCGTGGAAAAAATCGAGAGGTTCTCCGCCTCGATCCCCAGTTTACCGGTTACCAGCAGCGGCCAAAACGTATCATTGATTCCTTTCAGCCCCGTAAAGCAGGCAATAAACGCGATTGTCAGCATCACACGGCGGCTTTTCAGCATTTTGGAAAGTACATGGCGGCTGTCCCACAGGTTGTGGAGGATGCTCTTGCCCCGCGTTTCTTCCATGCGGCGGACGCCCACGGAGGTCTCCCGCGACAGTATATACACCAGAATGACCTTGATGACCATGCTCACGAAGAAGAACCCGTACAGCCATCGCACTGTGGGAATCATATCGTAGCGCTGCACGAAGAAATAGGCGATCGGCGCAAAAAAGCCCGCGATATGCGCGGCGATCTGCACGATGGAAAAAATGCGGATGAGCTTGTCTTCCGACGAATCCTCAATCAGCAGCAGCGTCCACGATCCCTCGGTAACACGGCAGGCGCCGTTGAGCAGCGCGGCGGCGATAAAATAGCGGTAGTCCTGCGCGATCATCCATAAAAACGCGGGGATAACCCACGCAATGAAATCAAAGACCAGCGTCGTCAGCCGGCGGCCAAACTTGTCCGTCAGCACGCCGCCCAACAGCGACCAGGCTACCTGCGATACCATCGCGATGGTCGCGATAACGCCGATCATGGTCGGCGATAAGCCAAGCCCCGCCATGTATACCGAAATAAACGGCGCGAACAGATTATAGGGGATGCCCCACATCGGCTCGGTCCACAGGCAGGCGCGCTCGTTGCCCTTCAGGGTGCGGATGGTATGCAGGATCGATTCATGCGATTGATTCATGGTGCTGCTCCTTCAGTGAGTTGGAAACAGAGATATTGTACACATTGTCATGGGCAGTGTAAAGTATGGACGGGAATTTTAGAGATAACGAACATATGTTCTGTACAAACATTTTAAACTATGGTATACTAACAATACCTTTTTGAAGGAGGGTGCCGTATGGAAAAGGCAAAGGTTTATTTTACGGATTTTCGGGTGCACGGGAATCACAATCTTTTGGATAAATTAACGCGCCTGCTGCATAAGGCGGGTATGACGAACCTGCCGCTGCAAGGCAAGTTTACCGCGATTAAAATCCACTTTGGGGAGCCGGGCAACCTTGCGTTTCTCAGGCATAACTATGCCAGGGCCGTGGTGGATGTGCTTAAGGAGATGGGTGCGAGGCCCTTTTTAACCGACTGCAATACGCTGTATCCCGGCATGCGCCGCAACGCGCTGGACCATTTGGACGCGGCGTATCTCAACGGCTTTTCCCCGCTGCAGACAGGCTGCCACGTGATCATTGCGGACGGGCTGCTGGGCACGGATTTTGTCAGCGTGCCGGTAGACGGGGAGTACTGCGACCATGCGCTGATCGGCCGCGCGGCGGTGGATGCCGAGGCGATCATCAGTCTGACGCACTTCAAGGGCCACGAGCTTACAGGCGTCGGCGGCGCGCTGAAGAACCTTGGCATGGGCTTTGGCTCCACTGCGGGCAAGCGCGAGATGCACTGCGACGGCAAGCCGACTGTAAACGAGGCCCAATGTGTGGGCTGCGGGATGTGCATCCGCGAATGCGGATCGGGCGCGATTACGATCGTGAACCGCAAAGCGGTGATCGACCATAACAAGTGCACCGGCTGCGGCCGCTGCGTAGGCGCATGCCATATACAGGCAGCCATCGGCGGGCCGGACGGCAGCAACGATATGGTCAGCTGCAAGATCAGCGAATATGCAAAGGCCGTCCTGCAGGGCAAACCAAGCTTCCACATCGCGCTGGTGATGGATGTATCGCCGCTTTGCGATTGCCATAGCGAAAACGACGCGCCGATCATCCCCGATGTGGGCATGTTTGCCAGTGCCGATCCCGTAGCGCTGGACATGGCGTGCGCTGAGGCATCCTTGCGGATGAAACCGCTGCCGGGCTCGGTGCTGTGGGAAGCGCAAAACCGCACGGGAGATCATTTTCACGATGTAAATCCGGCTACCGATTGGCGCGTAGGCATCAAACACGCGGAGAAGATAGGGCTTGGAACGACCGAGTACGAATTGATTGAGGTGCGGTAGCTTGCAGGATAAACTCATTATTCGCGGTGCGCGCGAGCATAATCTCAAGAACATCACGCTGGAAATCCCGCGTGACCGCTTTGTGGTGTTCACGGGATTAAGCGGCTCGGGCAAGACCAGCCTGGCGTTTGATACCATCTACGCCGAGGGTCAGCGCCGCTACGTGGAAAGCCTTTCGTCGTATGCGCGCATGTTCCTGGGCCGGATGGATAAGCCCGATATCGATTCCATCGAGGGGCTTTCGCCTGCGATTTCCATCGACCAGAAAACCACCAGCCGCAACCCGCGATCCACCGTGGGCACTGTAACCGAGGTGTACGATTATCTGCGTCTGCTTTACGCACGCGCAGGCGTTCCGCATTGCCCGCAGTGCGGCAAGGAGATCAAACAGCAGACCGTAGACCAGATGGTGGACCAGATTTTGCTGCTAGATGAGGGCACGCGCATGCAGGTACTGGCGCCCGTGGTGCGCGGCCGGAAGGGCGAGCATGGAAAATTGATGCTCGACGCTGTCAAGCAGGGCTATGTGCGCGTGATGATCGACGGTGAGCTGTACGAGCTGGACGATACGCCCAAGCTTGATAAAAAGAAAAAGCATGATGTCAGCATCGTGATTGACCGCCTGATCATTCGCAATTCCGATGATTTCCGCAAACGCCTGGCCGACAGCCTGGAGACCGCGGCCAAGGCTGCCGAAGGGCTGGTACTGATCGATCTGTTTGACCGGGGTACGATGCTGTTTTCGCAAAACTATGCCTGCGCGGACTGCGGCATTTCCATTGAGGAGCTTTCGCCCCGCATGTTCTCCTTCAACAGCCCGTACGGCGCATGCCCCGCGTGCGACGGACTGGGCACCATTCTGCGCATCAGCGTGGATACCCTTGTGCCCGATAAAACAAAAAGCATCAATGAGGGCGCGATTCAGGTGATGGGCTGGAACTTTGCCGATAAAAGCAGCTTTGCCTGTGCCAGCTCCCGCGCACTGGCCAAGAAATACGGTTTTAGTTTGGATACGCCGTTCCAGGATCTGCCCAAGAAAGCCGTGGATGTTCTTATGTACGGCACAGGCAGCGAGAAAATCACCGTGCATTATGAAAGCACAAACGGGGAAGGCAAGTACACCACCACCTATGAAGGTGTTATCAATTCGCTGATGCGCCGCTACCGCGAAACCAATTCCGAGGGCATGAAAGCCGCCTACGAGGAATATATGACGGCCGAACCCTGTGAAACATGCGGCGGCAGGCGGCTGCGCAGGGAAGCGCTCGCGGTTACCGTCGGTGGTAAAAACATCTCCGAAGTATCCGATTTGTCCATTGTCAAGTCGCGTGCCTTTTTCCGCAGCCTGAAGCTTAACGACACGCAGAAGATCATTGCCGCGCAGATCTTAAAAGAGATCGACGATCGGCTGTCGTTTCTGGACAGCGTGGGACTTTCTTACCTCACGCTGTCGCGCGCGGCGGGGACGCTGTCCGGCGGCGAGGCGCAGCGCATCCGGCTGGCGACGCAGATCGGCTCCAGCCTGATGGGCGTGCTCTACATTTTGGATGAGCCGTCCATCGGCCTGCACCAGCGGGATAACCATAAGCTGATCGAGACCCTCAAGCATCTGCGCGATCTGGGCAATACCCTGATCGTGGTCGAACACGACGAGGATACCATGCGGGAAGCCGACTATATTGTGGATATCGGCCCCGGCGCGGGCGTACACGGCGGGTATGTGACCGCCAAAGGCACGTTTGACGAGATCGTCGCCAACCCGAACTCGCTTACGGGGCAGTATCTGTCGGGCAAGAAATCCATCCCCATTCCGGCAAAGCGCCGCGTACCGGAGCATTGGCTCACCGTGGAAAAGGCCGCCCAGAACAACCTGAAAAACATCACCGTCAAGTTTCCGCTGGGCGTATTCTGCGTGGTGACGGGCGTGAGCGGATCCGGCAAATCCAGCCTCGTCAACGCTATTTTGTACAATCATCTTGCCAAGGTGCTCAACCGCGCCAAGACGCGCGCTGGCAAGTTCGGCACTATCCGTGGGGCGGAGCAGCTGGACAAGATCATCGCGATCGACCAAAGCCCTATCGGGCGCACGCCGCGCTCCAATCCCGCTACCTATACAGGGCTGTTCGACCTCATCCGCAATTTGTTCGCCATGACGCCCGACGCCAAGGCACGCGGTTACAAATCCAACCGCTTTTCCTTCAACGTCAAAGGCGGGCGCTGTGAGGCCTGCTCGGGTGACGGGCTGCTGAAAATTGAAATGCACTTCCTGCCGGATGTGTATGTGCCCTGTGATGTGTGCCACGGCAAGCGCTATAACCGCGAAACGCTGGAGGTACGCTATAACGGCAAGAATATCTATGATGTGCTGGAAATGACCATTGAGGAAGCGCTGGACTTCTTTTCCGCACACCAGCCGATCGTCCGCAAGCTGCAAACGATGTATGATGTCGGGCTTGGTTACCTTAAGATCGGGCAGCCGAGCACAGAGCTTTCAGGCGGTGAGGCGCAGCGCATCAAGCTGGCTACGGAGCTCAGCCGCCGCGCGACCGGAAAGACAATTTATGTGCTGGATGAGCCGACCACCGGCCTGCATATGGACGATGTCGGCAAGCTTCTGCAGGTGCTCCAGCAGCTGGTGGACAACGGCAATTCCGTCGTTGTCATAGAGCACAACATGGACGTGATTAAAAACGCCGATTACCTGATTGATCTCGGCCCCGAGGGCGGCGACGGCGGCGGCAGGGTGGTATGCACCGGCACACCCGAGCAGGTTGCCGCCTGTGAAAAAAGTTATACGGGAGAATTTCTCAAGCAGGTGTTGACCCGTCAACCATAAAATGAGACAATAGCATAAAAGAAAGAAAACCCATCGGGAGGCATTGGCATGAAACTTACCTTTCTGGGGGCAGCGCATGAGGTGACGGGCAGCCGTTTCCTTTTGGAAGCGTGCGGCAAGCACATTTTGGTGGACTACGGCATGGAGCAGGGCTCCGACCTGTATGAAAACGCCAGGCTGCCGCTGCCTGCCGCGGCGGTGGACTGCGTGTTTCTCACCCACGCGCATATCGACCACAGCGGCTGGCTGCCGCTATTGTACAAGCAGGGCTTTCGCGGAAAAATCTATACCACCGAGGCGACCAAGGACCTGTGCTCCATCATGCTGATGGACTCGGCGCATATACAGGAGATGGAGGCCGAGTGGAAATCGCGCAAGGCCATCCGCAAGGGCGAAACGCCCGAGGAACCTATCTACGACACGAAGGACGCGGCAGCGGCCATCGGGTTGTTTGCGCCGTGTAAATATATGACGAAGGTGGATGTCTGCGACGGGATTTCTATCCGGATGATCGATGTGGGGCATATGCTGGGCTCGGCGTCCATCGAGGTCAGCGTTACCGAGGACGGAAAAACGCAGAAGCTCGTATTTTCCGGCGATATCGGCAACACGAATCAACCGCTGCTGCGGGATCCGCATTATTTTACCGAGGCGGACTATGTGGTGATGGAAAGTACCTACGGGGACCGTTCCCACGGCCCGGTGCCGGACTTTGTCGGCACGCTGGTGGAGATCCTCAATACCACGTTTGCCCGCGGCGGCAATGTGGTGATCCCGAGCTTTGCCGTGGGCCGTACGCAGGAGCTTTTGTATTTCCTGCGCCAGATCAAGCAGGATGGACGCGTTACCGCGTTTCCCGCGTTTACTGTGTATATCGACAGCCCGCTTGCCATAGAGGCCACACAGGTGTTCAAAGAACACATGTGGGATTATATGGATCAGGACACCGTGGCGCTGCTAAAACAGGGGATCAATCCCATCAGCTTTGATGGACTGAAAACAGCGCAGACGGCTGATGAATCAAAGCTGATCAACGAGGATAAATCACCCAAGGTCATTATTTCCGCCAGCGGCATGTGCGATGCGGGCCGTATTCGCCATCACCTGAAGCACAACCTCTGGCGGCCGGAATGTACGGTGCTGTTTGTTGGCTACCAAAGCGTGGGCACGCTGGGGCGCATTCTGCAGGACGGCGCAAAATCGGTCAAACTCTTTGGCGAGACCATCGGCGTCAAGGCGGAGATCCGCAAGCTGAACGGCATCAGCGGGCATGCGGATAACAATGGGCTGATGCGCTGGATCGGCGCCTATACCAGTAAGCCCCGCCATGTGTTTGTGGTGCACGGCGACGATGCGGTAACCGACCTGTTTGCCGGCCGCGTGCATGATGAGCTCGGTCTGCAGGCTACCGCGCCTTATAACGGCGAAAGCTGGGATCTGACGCAGGACGTTCTGCTCACGGAGGGGAACAGGCAGCGGATCGAGCACGCCGAGGAAGCACCCGGTCCCAAGCAGGAAACCGCCGCGCCGCGTCTTGTCGTTGACAGACAGGCGGAGGAAAACACGGCGTATACGCAGCTGCAGGCTGCGGGCGAGCGTATAGCCGAGCTGATCGCGGATATGCGCGCCGGTTCCAAAAAGAATCAGCATAAACTGGCGAGCGCGCTTTATGCGCTGGTCAAACGATATCAAAAACGATAACAGGGGAGGACAGCAGTATGAAACGGGAACAAGCGAAAAAGCTTGCCAAAGAGCTTGTGGCAAAGATGACGCTGGATGAAATGGCGTCGCAGCTGACCTATCGGGCGGCAGCCATTCCGCGGCTGGGCGTGCCCGCCTACAACTGGTGGAACGAGGCGCTGCACGGCGTGGCCCGCGCCGGTACGGCCACGGTATTTCCGCAGGCCATCGGCATGGCGGCAACCTTTGACGATGCGCTGCAGCAGACCATTGCCGATACCATTTCCACCGAGGCGCGCGCAAAGTACAACATGCAGTCCGCGCTCGGTGATCGGGATATCTATAAGGGGCTGACCATGTGGTCGCCCAACATCAATATTTTCCGCGATCCCCGCTGGGGCCGCGGGCAGGAGACCTACGGCGAAGATCCGTATCTTACGGCGCGGCTGGGCGTCGCGTTTGTCAAAGGCCTGCAGGGCGACGGCGATACGCTTAAGGTAGCCGCCTGCGCCAAGCACTTTGCCGTACATTCCGGTCCGGAGGCTATCCGCCACAGCTTTGACGCCGTCGCGCGCCCCAAGGACATGTGGGAAACCTATCTGCCCGCCTTTGAAGCACTGGTGAAGGAAGCGGATGTAGAAAGCGTGATGGGCGCGTATAACCGCGTCAACGGTGAGCCTGCCTGCGGCAGCAAGGTGCTTTTGAAGGATATCCTTCGGGATACCTGGGGCTTCAAGGGGCACATTGTCAGCGATTGCTGGGCCATCCGCGATTTTCATGAAAACCATAAGGTTACCGATACGGCGACGCAGAGCGCCGCCCTGGCGATCAAATACGGCTGTGATCTGAACTGCGGTATTGTGTATCTGCAAATGCTGGCCGCCCTGCAGGAAGGGCTGGTAACGGAGGAACAGGTTACCATCGCCTGCGAACGGCTGATGACCACGCGTTACATGCTAGGCATCCTCGGCGACGAGGGCTCGGAATATGATACGATTTCCTATGATGCCTGCGATACCGACGCCAATGACGCGCTTGCACAGACCGTGGCGGAAAAGAGCATGGTGCTCTTAAGCAACGACGGTATCCTGCCGCTGGACATCGACGCGCTGGAAAGCGTGGGCGTTATCGGCCCCAATGCCAACAGCATTGCGTGCCTGGAAGGCAATTACATGGGTACATCCTCACGCTATGTTACCTATCTGGAGGGTATCCGCAAGGCCTGCGAGGGCAAGGCGCGCGTGTTCTATTCGCAGGGCAGCCACCTGTACAAAAAGGGCACCAGTGATCTGGCATTGCCCGACGACCGGCTGGCCGAAGCTGTGGCGGTAGCCAAGCGCTGCGACGTTACCGTTCTCTGCCTCGGGCTGGACGCTACGCTGGAGGGTGAGGAAGGCGATACCGGCAACGAGTACTCCTCCGGCGATAAAAACGACCTGGCACTGCCCAAGTGCCAGCAGAATTTGCTGGACGCGGTGCTCAAAACCGGCAAACCTGTAGTGCTGGTGCTGTCGTCGGGCAGCGCACTGGCGACCAAAAGCGGCAATGCGCTGCTGCAGGCATGGTATCCCGGGCAAGCCGGCGGCACGGCGCTTGCAAACCTGCTGTTTGGCAGCGTATCGCCCAGCGGCAGGCTGCCCGTTACGTTCTACAAGGGCGTGGACGATCTGCCGGAGTTTACGGATTATTCCATGCAAAACCGCACCTATCGCTACTTTGAGGGCGAACCGCTTTACCCGTTCGGCTATGGCCTGAGCTATACAAAATTCAAATACACTGACGCAAGCTATCAGAGCGGCGCACTGACCGTAACCGTGCAAAACACCGGCGCGATGGATGCCGACGAGGTGGTGCAGGTGTACTTGAAGGACTTTGATTCGCCCTTTGCGGTTAAACCACAGCCTGTGCGCGTTTAAGCGTGTGTCGATTGCCGCGGGGCAAACGCAGACCGTTACGCTGCCCATCGACGCCAAGGCATTCCATGCCATCGGCGACGACGGCAAGCCCACAAGCCTCGGCAAGCGGTTTTCACTGTTTGTCGGCGGAAGCCAGCCAGATGCCTGCAGCGTGGCCCTTATGGGACAAAAACCGCTGGAAGTGCACGTGGGAATTTGACAATCTGAAATCTGTATGATACCATCCACGGGTAAAGCCGTGGAAACCGCGAATGCAGTTTTCATTGATACGATGGCTTCTTCGGGGCAGGGTGAGAATCCCTACCGGCGGTCACAGCCCGCGAACCTTACCGGCACATTGCCGGCAAGGCCGATTCGGTGGAACTCCGAAGCCGACGGTGAGCAAGGCTTCCTTGCGCAGTCCGGATGAGAGAAGAGCAACCTCTGTTTGCACCAGCAGTTGCCCCTGATGATGAACCATCGGGGGCATTTTTGGAGGGATGATCAAGGCGCTCGTCATTCACGTTTGCGGCGGCATTGCACGGCAGCTTTTGGCCTATCGAGCTTTGCGGTAGCTCTGCTACAGCTGCGGCTCCTTCACCAAAATCTGCGGCACACTGCCACCGCAAGCGTAAACGCCGATCACCTTAATTATTCTTCAAAGACGGAGGATGATTGGATTATGGAACAGGGGACGAAGAAATTCTTTACTACACAGAGGTTGGCGGTGATCGCCATTCTGGCGTCGATTTCGATTGTTTTGTTCTTGCCGCCGCTGCAAATTCCGATTGTACTGTTTTACAAGCTGGATTTTTCCAACATTCCGGTGTTGCTGGGCACGTTTGCCATGGGGCCTCTGACCGGCACCGTTATCCTGCTGCTCAAGAGCACGGTCGGCCTGCTGTTCAGCTCATCACTGGGTGTGGGCGAGCTGGCGGACTTTTTGATGGGACTGGCAATGATCCTGCCGGCCGGAATGATCTATCGGCATCGGAAATCCCGTAAAACGGCGATCCTCGGCATGATCGTCG
>DAOPIR010000103.1:0-10318 GCA_035399245.1 Candidatus Limiplasma sp. | reverse complement strand
GACTCCACCGGCGCACCCTCCGCGTGTGAAGCGCTGCTGGAAGGCGGCACCACCGTATACTGCGTGGGCTATAATGTAGACATGCTTTCCGTGGCACCCAAGGCCGCGCTGACCAGCGCCCAGAACAACTGGAGCGTTTACTACACTTACGCGTTCACCTGCATGCTCAATGGCGAAGACATTGCCACCGATTGGGCCAAGGGCTATTCCGACGGTGCTGTGATGATTTCCACGCTTGGCGAAAGCTGTGCCGAAGGCACTGCCGAGAAGGTTGCGGAAGTGGAAGCGGCTTTGAAGGATGGCACGCTCAACGTGTTTGATACTGCAAACTTCACCGTTGGCGGCGAAACCGTAACCAGCTACATGGCGATCGACACCGATGGCGACTGGGTAGGCGATACCGGCGAAGCGATTGTGAACGGCATTTTCGAAGAGTCCGTTCTCCGCAGCGCTCCGTACTTCGGCCTGCGCATCGACGGCATCACGGAGCTCAACGCCGAGTAATTTTGGCTCTGCTTAAAAATGGAAAGGCCACTTCGATTGGGGTGGCCCTTTCCATTATTTTAGGGGGTAATCAGCATGGATAGCGCCAAGGCTGCAATCAGCATGCGCAATATCACCAAAACGTTTGGCTCGGTAGTTGCAAACGAAAAGGTAAGCCTGGATATTCACAAGGGCGAGATTTTGTCGCTGCTTGGCGAAAACGGCAGCGGCAAGACGACGCTGATGAACATCCTGTCCGGTATTTATTATCCCGATGCCGGACATATCATCGTGAATGGGCAGGAGGTTACCATACGCAGCCCACGGGATGTGTATGATCTCGGTATCGGTATGGTGCACCAGCATTTTAAGCTGGTGGACGTGCTGACTGCGGCGGAAAACATTATATTGGGCATGCCGGGCAAGGGCAAGCTGGATCTGAAAGCCGTCGGCGACAAGATACGCAGTATCTGTGCGCTGTACGGCTTTGAAGTCAATCCAGAACAGAAAATATATGATATGTCCGTGTCGCAGAAACAGACCGTGGAGATCGTCAAGGTGCTGTTTCGCGGAGCAAGCATCCTGATTTTGGATGAGCCGACCGCCGTGCTGACACCGCAGGAAACAAAGAAGCTGTTTTGCGTATTGCGAAACATGAAAAACGACGGCAAAGCGGTTGTGATTATCACCCATAAGCTGCATGAGGTGGAGGAAATCTCCGATCGTGTGGTGGTGCTCAGGCGCGGACAGTACGTTGGCGAGCTGGCAACCAAGGACACGAACGCCGCGGAAATGACCAATATGATGGTTGGTCATCAGGTATCGCTGAACATTGCGCGGCCGGAGCCAAAGGATCCAAAACCGCGGCTTGTGGTTGACCATCTTACCGTAAAGGATCCGGACGGCATAACCAAGCTTGAGGATGTTTCCTTCACGGCATATTCCGGCGAGGTGCTGGGCATAGCGGGTATCTCCGGCTGCGGACAAAAGGAGCTGCTCGAAGCGGTTGCGGGCCTGCAGCCGTTTGAGGCGGGCACCATTCAATACATTGATCCTAAAACCGGAAAATCCGTAGAGCTTGCGGGCAAGGACCCCCGCGAGATCTTTGCCATGGGTGTAATGCTCTCGTTTGTACCGGAGGACCGGCTGGGGATGGGCCTGGTCGGCAATATGGATTTGACCAATAACATGATGCTGCGGTCGTTCCGCAACGGCAAGTCCATGTTTACCGACCGTAAAACGCCGCGCAAGCTGGCGCGCCATGTGGTGAAAGAGCTGGATGTCAACACGCCGGGGCTGACGATTCCGGTGCGTAGGCTTTCGGGCGGAAACGTGCAAAAGGTACTAGTCGGGCGCGAGATATCTTCCTCGCCGACCGTGCTGATGACGGCCTATGCCGTGCGTGGGCTGGACATCAATTCCTCCTATACAATCTATGATTTGATCAATCAGCAAAAGGAAAAGGGCGTCGCCGTGATCTTTGTCGGCGAGGACCTGGATGTGCTGCTGGAACTGTGCGATAAGATTCTTGTGCTTTGCGATGGAAAGGTCAGCGGAATCCTAGCGGGTAAGGACGCGGATAAAAACGAGGTCGGGCTGCTGATGACAAAACACGGAGAGGACAATAACGATGATTCAAACTCATAAAGAGCCGTTTGTGCGCATAGCCAAGCGCGATTCCATTTCGATCTGGCACAGCTGGCTGATCCGGATTGTCGGCCTTGTGTTGGCGTTGGTTGTCAGTGCGTTTGTTATTTTTGCGATTGTACATCTCAATCCGTTTAAGGTCTACGAGGCGATGTTCGAAGGCAACTTTGGCTCCAAGCGGCGCACGTGGGTTACCCTGCGCGATATTGCAATGCTGCTTTGCATCGGTATCGGGCTGGCGCCGGCGTTTAAAATGCGGTTTTGGAACATCGGCGCAGAAGGCCAGATACTGGTCGGCGGCCTGGCAACCGCAGCCGTGATGATCTATTTCGGCAAAGCGCTGCCAACATGGACGCTGCTTTTAATCTCCTTCGTGGTCAGCGGTATCGCAGGCGCGGTTTGGGGCGCAATACCGGCCACGTTTAAGGCACGCTACGGCACAAACGAAACGCTGTTTACCCTGATGATGAACTACGTGGCAATTCAGCTGACATCGTACTTTGTCGCCATTTGGGAAAATCCGTTTGGCTCCAACACGGTCGGCATTATCAACCAAAAGACACAGGTTGGCTGGTTTCCGCCTGTGCTGGGACAGAAATATCTGCTCAATGTGATCATCGTCCTTGCGCTGACGGTAATTATGTATATCTACCTGCGCTACTCCAAGCACGGGTATGAGATCGCGGTGGTCGGTGAATCAGACAATACGGCGCGCTATATCGGCATCAACGTAAAGCGCGTAATTATCCGCACGATGATGCTGTCCGGCGCAATCTGCGGCTTGGCGGGCTTTATTGCGGTGGCAGGTGCTTCGCATACGATTTCCACCAGCACGGCGGGTGGCAGAGGATTTACCGCGATTATCGTGGCATGGCTGGCGAAGTTCAACACGTTTATGATGATCCTTGTGGCCGGATTGCTGGTATTTTTGGAAAAGGGCGCAATCCAGATTGCGTCACAGTATAACCTGAACGACTACGCCTCGCAGATGATCACGGGCATTATCCTGTTTTTTATTCTTGGCAGCGAGTTCTTCACCCAATACCGGCTGATTTTCCGCAGCGGGAAGGAGGAAAACTGATATGACGCAAATACTATCCCTGCTGCAGGCAGCACTGGTGTTTGGCACGGTGATCCTGTTTGGCGCGCTGGGTGAGATATTGACGGAAAAATCAGGAAACCTGAACCTCGGTGTGCCCGGTATTATGTACCTGGGTGGTATCGCCGGTTTGGCCGGCGCATTCCAGTACGAAACGTATGTGGCATCACCCGCGCCGCTGACGGGGCTGCTGATCGCACTGGTTTGCGCGCTGGCGGCATCCCTGCTTGGCGGCTTCATCTACAGCTTTCTCACCATCACGCTGCGTGCCAACCAAAATGTGACCGGCTTAACCCTCACGATCTTCGGCTCGGGCGTGGCTAACTTTTTCGGTGGTGCGCTCAACAAAATGGCCGGCGGCGTGGGGCAGATTTCCGTGTCGACTACCAGCGGCGCGTATCGCGCCACGCTTCCGTTTCTTTCCAACGTGGGTGTGTTTTCCTCGCTCGGCTTCATGGTGTATCTGGCAATTATCCTCGCGTTCATCATGAGCTGGTTCCTGAATAAAACGCGCAAAGGGCTCAACCTTCGTGCCGTGGGCGAAAACCCCGCAACGGCGGATGCCGCAGGCATCAGCGTAACGAAGTACAAATACCTGTCTACCTGCATCGGCGCGGCGATTACCGGCTTGGGTGGCCTGTACTATGTAATGGACTA
Source organism: Candidatus Limiplasma sp. (assembly GCA_035399245.1). GTDB lineage: Bacteria > Bacillota > Clostridia > Christensenellales > Aristaeellaceae > CAXXOK01. The sequence continues at coordinate 6,432 of DAOPIR010000103.1, read as the reverse complement.
CATCAAGGGCACCTGGGCCAACGACGGCGGTATTGAAAAGCTTGGCTGGCTGGCCGTGGCGCTGGTTATCTTCGCGCGGTGGAAGCCAAAGCAGGCTATCTGGGGCTCGTACCTGTTCGGCGTGCTGTTCTGGCTGTACTTCTATATCGGCGGGCTGACGCGCTCTTCGCAGGAGCTGTTTAAAATGCTGCCGTATGTGGTTACGATTATAGTACTGATTGTTGTCTCCATGCGCAGACGGCACGAAAACCAGCCGCCGGAAAGCCTCGGGCAGCCGTACTTCCGCGAGGACAGATAACAAAACATATGCAAACGCCCTTCCGCAAAATAGCGGAAGGGCGTTAATGATTTTTCATTCCAGCTAATCGCGGAACTTGACTTTGCAATCCTGCATACTGTCGATAATTGCGAGGCTTTGTACGTTATAGCCGGCCTTGCGTAGCGCGTCACCGCCGCCCTGAAAGCCTTTTTCGATTGCGATACCGATGCCGACCACGGTAGCGCCTGCCTGTGCGCTGATGTCCAGCAGCCCGCGCTGGGCTTTGCCGGTTGCCAGAATATCGTCAATGATAATGATGCGGTCATCAGGAGAGAGATACCGTTTTTCTAGGATGACGGTGTAGTCCCGCCCGTGGGTAAAGCTGGTGACGGTTGTTTTATACACCTCGCCGTCAATGTTCTTGCTTTCGCTTTTCTTGGCAAATACCAATGGAACGTTGAACTGTAAAGCCGTAAAGCAGGCAATAGCAATGCCGCTGGCTTCAATCGTAATCACCTTGGTGATTTTCTCATCCGCAAACAAGCGCTTGAATTCCCTGCCGATTGCATCCATCAAAGCGATATCAATCTGATGGTTCAAAAATCCGTCTACTTTAATGATATCGGCGTCCTTTACGTGGCCGTCTTTGAGGATGCGTTCCTTTAACAGTTCCATTGCAACATCTCCATCGGAAATCAACTCCGTAATCTATATTGCTACTATTATACCTGTATTGGCTTGATTTTGGAATGAGAAACGGAAAAAAGACAGGGAATTATAAAACAATTGTATAATTTCCCATCAAAACGCAACAATGAGGAGATATCTGGCTATACCAGAACTAGAATAGGGGAAATATGCGGATGAATTCATAAACGCCCTTACAATTCCATGCAAGGGCGTTGGTTTGATAATGAACGGATATTCAGCTGTGGTATCCCTTGGGATTTTGGCTTTGCCACCGCCAGGAATCCAGGCACATATCGTCCAGCGATTTTTCCGCTGTCCAGCCGAGCACCTGTTTGGCTTTGGCAGGATTGGAATAGACCGTTGCCAGGTCACCGGGACGGCGGCTGGTGATTTCATACGGGATATGGATACCGGTAACACGCTCAAAGGCCTTTACCAAGTCCAGCACGCTGTAGCCTATGCCTGTTCCCAGATTGAAAATTTCACATCCGGGATGATCCCGCAGATAATCGCAGGCGACCAAATGGCCTTTGGCCAGGTCTACGACGTGGATATAATCGCGCACGCCCGTACCGTCCGGCGTATCATAATCGGCGCCGAACACGCTTAGCTTATCGCGCAGGCCGGACGCCACCTGCGTGATGTAGGGCATCAGATTGTTGGGAATTCCCACGGGATCGTCCCCGATAGTGCCGCTTTTATGCGCACCGATAGGATTGAAATACCGAAGCAGTGTAACGGACCAGCTCGGGTCAGCGGTCACAATTCCGGTCAGTATCTTCTCGATCATAAATTTGGTCCATCCGTAGGGATTAGTGCAGCCGGTGCGCATGGTTTCATCCAGCGGTGAGGTGCAGCTTTGGTCGTATACCGTGGCGGAGGAAGAGAACACGAATTTCTTTACGCCGTGCTTTTGCATGGTTTCACAAAGCGTCATGGTGCTGTCCAGATTATTGCGGTAATATTGCAACGGCTTTTCCACGCTCTCGCCCACGGCTTTATAGCCCGCAAAGTGAATGACCGCATCAAACGCGTGCTGTGTGAAAATTTCGTCCATCGCCTTGGCGTCGCATACATCCGCCTGATGAAACGGCACCGGCTTGCCGGTAATGGCTTCCAGCCGCTTTAGTACAATGGGGGAGCTGTTGTAGAAATTATCCACAATCACAGCCTCATGGCCCGCATTGCAAAGCTCAACATAGGTGTGCGATCCGATATAACCTGCGCCGCCTGTTAATAAAATCTTCATTGCCTATCCTCCCGCGTTTTAGAATAATTGTTCGGGATAAAAACCGCTTTGGTGCATAGCCAACAGCTGCTGCTGAACATAAGGCTTATCCGCCTGATAGGTTACGCCAAACCAGGATGCATCCGTAGTCAGCACATCCACGGTCAGTCCTTCGGAGTACATCATATGATCGATCAGCGTCGGCAATACGTATTCCGCCTTGATTTCGTCACTGGGAAGGCATTTCAGGAATGCTTGAAACCGCTTTTCGGCAATCTTGAAAAACCATGGGGTAAAGCCGAACAGGTTCATACTGACCAAGCATTCCGGATCCAGAATAACACCGGCGGGATCGGCGTTCGTATCGCGAATGGTGCCATCTGCAAAGCGTTGAATTTTATAGGTTTCCGTTAGTTTGCACAGCTTTCTGTCCGCACTGGTTTCACATACGCCGCGCGTAACGGATCCGTATTCGCTCACTGTGTTTTTCAACCGGTAGCAGACCATGCATGCTTCCTGCTCGGGTTTGAGCGTATCCAGATGGGTAATGATCTTTTCATAAGGGCCGCGGCCATAGTAATCGTCGGCATTGATTACGGCAAACGGCTCATGGATTACATCCTTGGCACAAAGTACAGCATGCACCGTGCCAAACGGCTTGATACGGCCCTGCGGTATTGCGTACCAGTCGGGCAGGGCATCAAAGTCCTGAAACACGTATTCGACCTTCACACGGCGGCTGAGCTTATCCCCGATGATCTCATGAATGCGGTCTTCAAAATCATGCTTGATGATGAATACGACCTTGTTAAAGCCGGCCTCCAGCGCATCGTAAATGGAGTACTCCAACAGAATCTCGTTATGGGGACCCATCCCCTCAATCTGCTTGTTACCGCCGTAGCGGCTGCCCATACCTGCCGCCATGATTAACAGCGTATGATCCATGCCATGTTTCTCCCATCTGTGCTTATTTTGTGCTCACATTTCGCGGACGAATACGCATCTTCATCGGGCTGGGTTTGTGCAGCGGATTGAAACCTTCCGTACTGTCGCGGCGAAAAAAAACCGTGATGGTGCGAAGCATCAGCTTAATATCCAGCGAAAGCGAGAATTGCTCAATGTAAAGGAGATCCAATATCACCTTATCTTTGGGGGCAGTGTTATACTTGCCGTCAATCTGCGCAAGGCCGGTCAGGCCCGCTTTCATCCGTTTGCGGTATTCAAACTCCGGAACCTCGCGCGTGTAGCGGTCGACGTTAATCAGCATTTCCGGCCGCGGCCCCACCACGCTCATGTCACCGGTGAACACGTTAAAAAGCTGGGGAAGCTCATCAATGCGGTATTTGCGCAGCACGCGTCCGGACTTGGTAATCCGTTCGTCGTTTTCAAAGGCACTTTCTTCAACGCTTTGGCTGTTCTGATCGTACATGGTGCGAAACTTGATAATCCGGAAAATCTTCCCATTGATGGTCGCGCGTTCCTGCCGGAAAAAGACGGGTCCCTTGCTTGTGAGTTTGATGCTGATCGCCGCGGCGAGCATCAGCGGGCTGAGCAGAACAATGCCGAGCGTGGAGATCACAATATCCATCATCCGCTTAATAAAGCGCTGAATGAGCGACGGCTCCACCCGATGTGTATACAGAAACGGTGTGTCGTCAATCACGATTTGGGACGAAGAAGAAATAATGACGTCTTCCAGTTCCGCCAGCAGATACATGGATTTGCCGTATTTGTAGCAAAATGCTTCAATCTGCGCTTCTTCGGTATCCGGAATGCCGGACAGGAATATGACATCGTGATCCTTGATGGTATCATATACATCGTCGCAGTTATAGTGCAGCATATCGCACAATTTATATTTTTGGGAAAAGGAGTTGATTTTCTCCGCAATGTGATCGGCCTGCTCCTGCGAGGATGCGATAATGCAGCAGCGTTCCGGAGGATTAATTTTGAAGTAAAAATAATGCCCCAGTTTGACAAAGAAAAAGATAATACCTGTTTGGAGGATCAGAATGGAGCACAGCAACAGAAAATCCTCACCCAGCAGCATCAGGTGCGGATTGTTGTAGGGGTTGACGTTCATGATTTGCAGTTGGATATAGGTTACGATATCCGTCAGGATAACCGTGATCAGGATGGAAAAAAACACTGAACGCGGTTTGCTGATGCCAAGCCGATACCCGCCGTAAACGTTGGTAAGGATGACAAGGACAATGACAAACGTAGCCATTGTGATGGCGGCGGTACGGCTGTAGTTGACAATCTGCGGGTTAGTGATGGAAAGCAGAAGGAAAAAGGTAAGAAATACGAAGCCATAAAGAGCGGCCTGAAAAGTAGCTGTCAATATCTGGGATCGGAAATACCGTTGTTTCATGCTTGCCTCCGCTGCAAAAACATACCCCGCACCATGATTAAATGCAGGGTTTCATGGTGCATCCCGATGAGAAAGCTTGTCGAAACGACCATCCGAAGCATAACATAGCACATACGCAAAGTCAAGAATTGCAAACGCTTCGGCCATGGTGCGGCTATAGTTGGAAGGCGATTCCCAGCACCGCGCCAATGGCGATATACACGATGGGGTGCAGGCGTGAAAGCTGCTTGATTCGCAGACTGCCAAACAGTGCGATAAACAGGATAAACGGCAGCCATTGGAAGGTAACAACACCGTCAAGCTCTGCGATCAATACTGATTTAAGAACCACAAATCCGGCGGCGGCAATCAGGCCTGTTACAGCCGGCCGCAGCGCTTCCAGCCCACCGTTGATCAAACGGTTGGTTTTAAAACGATCCAGCACGTTGACCACGAGCAGGATGGTAACAAACGCGGGCAGCGTAAGCGAAAGCGTGGCCACGATGGCGCCGGGGATACCCGCCACATGAAAGCCCACGAAGCTTGCCATGTTGATGCCGATCGGGCCGGGCGTGGATTCTGAAACGGCTACCATTTGCATCAATTCGTCAATGGAGAACCATTGCGGATAGGCCACGGAGGTCTGCATTAAAAACGGGAGCGTGGCCAGCCCGCCGCCCACCGCAAACAAACCTGCCTTGAAAAACTCAAAGGCTAATTGCAGATAAATCATGATGCCTGCCGCCTCCTTCCGAAAAAGAACGCACCAAACACCGCAAACGCAATGGTGACATAGATGGGGGAAATGCTAAGCAGCGCAACGGTAACAAAGGCGGATACCGCGATTGCGGCCTTCAGCCATGTACGTGCGTTTTTTGCGGCAAGGTTCCAAACCGTGGAGGCGATCAGCGCGCTGACGGCGATACGGATGCCCGCAAACGCATGCTGCACCCAAATGATATCGGTGAAGTTCGTTAATACCGCAGCGATAACCGTGATAATAATCATCGATGGCGTAATCACACCAAGCGTGGCGGACAGCGCACCCCAAAAGCCCTTTCGGCGGTAGCCCATAAAGGTGGAGATGTTTACGCAGATGATCCCCGGCGTGCATTGGCTGACCGCAAAGTAGTCAAGCATCGCATCTTCGGTAATCCATTTCCGTTTTTCAACAATTTCGCGTATCAATATCGGAAGTATGGCATACCCGCCGCCAAAGGTAATGCTGCCAATTAAAAAAAACGTCCGATACAGATCCAGGCATTCTTTCATGCATTCACTCCTAAGAAATTCATGGTGTATAGGTTCTCTCCCATGCTTGTTTTCTCCTGCTGGTTTGAGTTATCTAACTTTGGGTATATAATATAGGGGAAAGGAGTGAAAGCAATGGAGCACTACAAGGTGGAAGGTATGTCGTGCGCAGCTTGCAGCGCACATGTGGATAAAGCGGTTCGCCATTTACCGTTCGTAGAGGACGTGCAGGTGGATCTGCTTTCCGGCGCTATGCGCGTAAAGACCAAAGACGGTGAAACACATGCACAGGAAATACGGATGCCGTGGACCACGCCGGCTATCACGCGATTTCTGATGAAATAATATCAACCAAACCGGAAAAAAAGGACAAAGACAAAAACCAGTGGGGACGCTTTCTGTGGTCGCTTGCGTTTTTGGTTCCGCTGATGGTTATTAGCATGGGGCAGATGCTCGGGCTGCCGATGCCGCATTTTCTGCGGATGGAGGAATACCCGATGACCAACGCGTTGCTGCAGGTGATGCTGGCAACGCCGGTACTGGTAATCAACCGATCCTATTTTGATAAAGGGTTTAAGCTGCTGCGGCGGCTGTCGCCGAATATGGACAGCCTGATTGCCGTGGGCAGCGGCGCGGCATACCTGTACGGCC
>DAOPIR010000102.1:0-10421 GCA_035399245.1 Candidatus Limiplasma sp. | reverse complement strand
CTTCGTCGTCAAGCACCCAGTTCGGGCCCCAGGACGGGCTGGTGGAGAAGCCGGAGGAGATCGCCGTGTAGCTGCCGTAAGCGCCGAACAGCGCTTCGATCGCGGTGGTGGAGAAGCCGTAGGTATCCTTCACACCGTTGCCGTCGGGATCTTCCAGCGCAAACCGGTACATCAGGTCTACAAAATCGTCTACGGTGGTGGGCAGGTTGTCAGGATCCACGCCGAGGGCATCCAGATAGTCGCCGCGGTAGATCAGGGTCTTGTAGGGCATGCAGCCCGCTTCAACCATGCCGGGCACGGTAATCATCGTGCCGTCGTCAACCGTAGCGTAATTCCAGAACATATCCACGAAATCCGCCAGCCGGCCGTGATAGCCGCCGTTGTTGAAGAACTCATACAGGTCGGGCGCATTCTCCTGGAAGAAGGAGACATCCCACGAGGCCAGCGCGCCTTGTTCGTACAGGGTATCCATGTTCGTTTGGCTCATGGAGATAAAGATGTCAGGAGCGGTTTTGCCGGCGATACGGGTGTTGATGATTTCCTGATACTGCTGGTACTCAACGTACTGCACGTCGAACGTTACGTCGTACCCGTATTTTTCTTTCAGGATTTTCTCAACTTCTTTGACCACGATGTCCTGATCCTCGTCAAACGGGGCGAACATATAGCTGGCAACCGAGATGGTGCCGGACCATTTGATCGGGGCATCGTCGGCAAAGCTGACGGTTGCGGGGACGATCAGCATTGCACACAGTAACAGAGCAAACAATTTTTTCATTGGATTACCTCCTCTATATTTGATCAGGCATGCAAGCCTGTATCATACCGTGTTAACCCTTCAGCGATCCGATCATGATTCCCTTGACAAAATAGCGCTGGATGAACGGATAAACCGCCAGAATGGGAAGCGTAGCCACGAAGATGGCCGCGGCCTTTACGCCTTCGGCGCTGGCCTGTACCTCGTTGGCGAGGGTTTCGGACGAAATATTCAGGTCGATCATCTGCTGCGTGCCCGTGATGATGATGCGGCGCAGCACGATTTGCAGGGTGAACATCTTGTCGTCGGAGATATAGATCAAAACGTCAAACCAGGAATTCCAATGGTCTACGGCCAGCCATAGCGCGACCGTTGCCAGAATGGGCTTGGACAGCGGCAGTACGATCTGGAAGAAGATCCGCAGGCGGCCCGCGCCGTCAATCATGCAGCTTTCTTCCACTTCCTCCGGCAGCGACATGAAGTAGTTGCGCATGATTACCAGGTTAAACGCGCTGACCAGCCCGGGCAGGATCATCGAGGCGTAGGTATTCATCAGCCCAAGGTCGCGCACCAGAATGTACGTGGGGATCAATCCGCCGGAGAAGAACATGGTGAAAACGATCAGGAAGGTCCAGATGGAACGATGCGGGAAGAACTTTTTGGACAGCGCGTACGCGCCCATTGCCGTAATCGTCAGCTGCAGGGACGTACCGATGACCGTACGGATCAGGGTGTTTTTATACCCCTGCCAGATATACTTGCTTTCCAGCACCTTTTTGTAGTTATCCAGCGTCGCGTCTACGGGGAGAAGGTGCATGCCGCCTTTGGTTGCGACGTAGGAAGGCGAAAAGGAAATCGACAGCAGGTGTTCAAACGCAAAGAAGATCGAAAGCGCGAACAGGCCGAGCATCAGATAGATGATGACGTCGATAATTGAGAATTTTTCTTTCATCTTATCTGCTCCTTTACCATATTCCGCTGCCGTTGATTTTGTTGGCAGTGAAGTTCATCCCGACGACCATCACAAACCCGATCACGTTTTGAAAAAGCCCGACGGCAGTAGACAGGGAATATTTCATCTGCCCGATGCCGTAGCGGTACACAAAGGTATCGATGATATCGCCCGTTTTGTACACCGCCGCGTTATACATATTGAAGACCTGGTCAAAGCCGGCGACCATCACGTTGCCGACCCGCAGGATCAGCATGATGGTGATTGTGGGCAGCAGGCACGGCAGCGTAACGTACCACAGCCGCTGAAACCGGCTGGCACCGTCGCATACGGCGGCTTCGTACATGGTCGGATCAATGCCCGCGATGGAGGCGATGTACAGGATCGAGCCCCAGCCGACGCCCTTCCATATATCGGTCGTAATCAGCGTGAAGCGGAACCAGTCGTTGCTGCCGAGGAAATAGATCGCTTTCTCCACGCCGAAATAGTGCTGTAAAATGTAGTTTACCACGCCGGTGGTCGGCGAAAGCAGCTGGGAAAAAAGCCCCGCGACGATGACCCAGCTTAGAAAATGGGGCAGATAGGAAACCGTCTGCACCGCGCGCTTGTACTTCATGTGCCGTACTTCGTTTAGCATAAGCGCCAGGATGATCGGCGCGGGGAAGCCGGTCAGTATTTTCAGAGAGCTGATAATAATCGTATTGGTAAACGCCCGGGTGAAGGTGGCCGTAGAAAAAGCGAACTTGAAGTTATCAAGCCCCACCCAGGGGCTGGCCCAGATGCCCAGCCCGATTTTATAGTCCTTGAATGCCATGGCGAGCCCTGTGATGGGGATATATTTAAATATGATGAAATACACAAGGGTCGGCAGGAATAACATCACCAGCGCGGCATGCTTTTTATACAGCCGGAAATCGCTGAAGAATTTGGACTTGTTTTTGCGAAGCGCACGATCGGGCAGTTGCATAGCCACACTCCTCTATTTCCTTTTGTTCATTCGATATTTGTATTATATGGTTTGTTTTCATATAAGTTAAGACAAAAAATTCAATATATTGGGCACTATTTCTCCATTATATCCATTTGGCGGGTAACAATATTCCACGATTATACAACGATCCTGTCTTTACGGGAATTTGGGATGAGCAAAATGAAAAGAATATGATAGAATGAAATTGAACAGATGGGGTGAAAAAATGAAATTTAATCCGTTTCGAAAAGCGACCCTCATTACCAAGCTGACATTATCATATTTTCTCATCGTTACGCTGATGGCGACCTTGCTGAGCATCACGTTTGTTTCCATTGCCAACGATTATTATACGCGCGACGCGAAAAAACTGAACACACTGATTTTGAAACAGGCCGCCAACGTCGTCAATTCCACCGTGCTTATCCCTGTGGAAAAGACGCTGATCAACCTTACGCTCACCAGCGGCAACGGCGCGGTGCTGGACGACCTGATCGACGAGTTTGACCTGCCGGAAGTAAGCTCGCTGTGCACCACGCTGACCAGCAGCGTATCCTCCTCACAAAACCTGCTGATCGGTATCCATATCTATTTCAAGGAAGGGGATTACGTTGCCTCTTCCATCATGGGCTATAAGCGCAACACAACGGCAAATCGGGTCTATTGGCCGAATATGAACTGGTTTGAAGCCGTGCAGCTTATCCACGACAACGAAACCTACATCACCCTGCGCAACATCCAGTATCACCAGACGGCGACCTCCATTCCGGTGATCACATTCATCAGTCCGTATCCCATTACCAAGCCGTTTAACCAGGCCGAGGCAATGATCGCGCTGGATGTTCCGGTCAGCTTTTTGTCGGGCGTACTGGAAGATATCACCGCCATTGACGACCGCATGATGCTGATTTTCGACGCAAACGGCGACCTGATCGTCAATGTAGCGTCGCCCGGCGCGCCCACGAGCGTAGCGGCCATGGGCTACGAAACCAACAACGAATGTTTGGCTGCCGAAGCAAACGGCGTGTTTGCGACGCTGGACGACAACCGGACGCTGCGCTCCTGCGCCATGCTTCCCAACGGCTGGCTGATCGTCAGCTATGTGCCGGAGGACAGCTTTCTGCAGGTCAACCATATGGTTATCATTTCAGCTATTCTGCTTACCTCACTGACCGTAATCGTTTTCCTGCTGATCTCGCGTATCTTTGCCTTCCATTTTTATGCGCCCGTGAAAAAGCTTATGTCGCGGGCCAAGCACCTGCTGATGAAAATGGAGCAGGCGGATGCATCCCGTACCGATGAGTTTGCGCAGCTGGACACGGTGCTTACCGAGATGGAAAACAAAATATTGAATCTGAGCCAGAACTGGGAGGAGAATCTGCCCACGCTCAAGCTGGCGTTCATGCGCACCATTACCGAAGGCGAGCCCATTTCCAGGCAAAGCTTTGACAAGCAATTGCTCTATCACACCCGCCTGATGGAGGACGCACGGTACCGCATTTTGCTGCTGTTCCTGTCGCAGGCCGACGACGAGAACTACGATCAGCCCGTCAACGATGAGCTGATCCGCTACATTGAACGGCAGTCCAACGTCGATACCGCCTATATCGCCTATGAGCGCAGCGACAACTGCATCTGCGTGCTTGCGCTTTCCTCCGGCGAGCTGACCAAATCCAAAGTCCAAAGCATCATCAGCTATGCGCGCCGCATCATGTCTGTGGATGTAACGGTTGCTGTCGGCGCGTCGTGCGCGTCACCGTCGGAAATCCATATCTCGTTTGAGCAGGCGATCAAAGCGTACGGGCACAGCTATTTTGAGGAATGGAACAATCTGTTTATCTATCAGCCCCTGCCCGCCTTGGAAGGAGAGACCCGCGATACGCTGATGGCCGACCTCAAGGCGTATATCGATGTGCTGGACCAGGACGATCAGGACGAGCTGGAATCGCAGATCCAGGTTTCGATGGAGCATATTATCTCCGCGAAGGTGGATTGCCCGGCGAAGCACAGCATGCTTTCCCGCTACGTCGAGGCCATCAAGGTGCGGATACGCGGCAACGACAAGCGCTTTACGTCGCCGCAGTCCTCCAACTATTTCCAAACCATCACCGCGTTTACCGCCTGGCTGATCCAGGCAAGCAGCTTCATCCTGTATGAGCGCAGCGACGAAAGCCGCACGAAGATGGCCGTGGAAAGCGTCGTGAAGTATATCCACAACAACCTTTCCCAGGAGCTGTCGCTGACCAAGCTTTCGGAATATACGATGCTGTCCAACAACTATCTAAGCCGCATTTTCAAAGAGCATATGGGCATCAATCTGGTGGATTATGTCACCAACTGCCGTATGACCAAAGCCGCGGAGATGCTCACGGAAACCCGCCTGCCGATTGAGCAGATCGCCCGGGCGCTGGGGTACAACACCCCGCACTATTTCTCCAAGCGCTTTCGGGAGCACTATGGGCTTACACCCAATCAATACCGCTTGCGATAGAAAGAAGTATGCCGTTATGAATCCCATTGCGCATTTGGATGCCATGGTACACGATCATCCCGAGCTGGAACCGGTACGGCAGGCTCTTTTGTCCGCGTTTCATCTGTTGGCCGATTGCTTTGCTGCAGGCGGCAAGCTGCTGCTGTGCGGCAACGGCGGCAGCGCATGCGACTGTGAGCATATTGCCGGCGAACTGATGAAGGGCTTTTTGCTGCGGCGGCCGCTATCAGCGGCAGAAACCGAAGCGCTGGCTTTGCAGGGCGCAGAAGGGACGCTGCTGGCGGAAACACTGCAGCGCGGGCTGCCCGTGTTGGTGCTGTCGGGGCTTACGGGGCTTTCCACCGCGTTTGCAAACGACGTCGATCCGGCACTGGCCTATGCCCAGCAAGCGCACGTCTACGCGCGGGAAGGTGATGTGCTGCTTGGCATATCTACCTCCGGCAACGCGCGAAACGTGCGGCTGGCCGCACTGGCGGCCAAGGCACGGGGCGCAAAGGTGATCGCCCTGACGGGGCAGGGCGGCGGGAAGCTTGCTGCGGTCTGCAACCTGCTCGTTGACGTAACGCAAACCGAAACCTACCGGGTGCAGGAGCAGCACCTTACGCTGTACCACTGCCTGTGCATGATGCTGGAAGCACACTTTTTTGGAAATGAGGAATAACCGATGATTGAGACCGACCAAAACACGTCTCCGGTGGAGGCTGTGGTGTTTGACTTTGACGGAACGCTGTCCACGCTGCGCCACGGCTGGGAATGTGTGATGGAGCCGATGATGACGGAGATGATCTCAGGCGGTTCCGCTGATGAGGCGATCCGCCGGGAGGTGGCAGAGTATATTGACGAATCTACGGGAATCCAGACCATCCACCAGATGAAATGGCTGGATGACGCTGTGCGCCGCCACGGGAAAAACCACAGCGCGCTGCGCGGCCCATGGGAATATAAGGCGGAATATAACCGGCGGCTGATGCAGCCCGTTAACGAACGGCTGAAGGCACTGCAAACCGGTGAAAAAACGCCGGACGATTTTATGGTTGCCGGCACACTGCCGATGCTCAGGGCGCTCCGGCAGCGCGGCATCCGGCTGTACGCCGCCAGCGGCACCGATCATCCCGATGTGGTGCACGAGGCCAAGGCACTGGGGCTTTTTTCCTTTTTTAATGAAATCCACGGTGCTCCGCAGGACGCGGAGGATTGCTCCAAAGAAGCGGTTCTCCGGCAGCTGACGGAGGAAGCGGGCCTGGCCGGCAGCCGCGTGGCAGTGATCGGCGACGGCAAGGTGGAAATCGCGCTTGGCAACAAAATCGGCGCGCGGACGCTGGGCATCGCCAGCGACGAGGAAGCCCGCAGCGGTGTCAATCCGCACAAGGAAAAGCGGCTGAAGGACGCGGGCGCGGACCTGATTGCCGGCGACTTTACAGACCTGCGCCAGGTGCTCAAGTTTCTGGGCTTTGAACATAATCCTACGCTGGGCTTTGAAAAGATTCACAGCGCGTCGGCCATGACGCGGGTTAACCTGGTGACCATTGCAAACATGCTCACCCCGGGCGTGTCTCCCGTGCCTCCGTGGGGCAGCGCGGAATTTGACACGCTGGTGGAAAAAATCAAAGCGGCGCGGGAAAACCACCGTCCGGTAATCCTGTCCATGGGCGCGCATGTGATTAAAAACCGCCTGTCACGCTACCTGATCGCGCTGATGCGCGAGGGTTTCGTTACCCATCTGGCGGGCAACGGCGCGTGCTCGATACACGATTTTGAGCTGGCATATCTGGGCGGCACCTCCGAGAATGTGCCAACCGCCATTGAAGACGGCTCCTTCGGCATGTGGGAAGAAACCGGACGCTGGATGAACGAGGCGATTACCGATGGATTCAAAGCGGGCTTTGGCTACGGTGAATCGCTGGCGCGGTATATCGACCGGTATCCCGAGCGCTTTCCCTATAAAGAGGACTGCGTGCTGTATCAGGCGTGGAAGCTGGGCGTACCGGCCACTTATCACATTGCGCTGGGCACCGATATCATCCACCAGCACCCGACCACCGATTTCCAGTCTATCGGCGGTGCGAGCGGGATTGATTTCCACAGCATGTGCCGCAGCGTTTCCAGGCTGGATGGCGGCGTGTTTCTAAACTTCGGTTCAGGCGTCATCGGGCCGGAGGTGTTTTTAAAGGCGCTGTCCATCTCCCGCAATCTGCGGTATCCCACATTCAACATCACCACCGCGAATTTCGACCTGATCGATCTGGGCGACTACAAGGCAAAGGCCGGATACGACGATCCGCATTATTATTACCGCCCGCGCAAAAACATCGTGCTGCGTCCGGTCAGCCGGGGCGGCACAGGCTGGCATTTTGTGGGCAACCATCTGCAAACCATTCCAAACCTCTATGAAAAGCTTACGCAAAAAGGCGGGAAAGGTGCATGAACAAACAGCGGTTTGATACGCTGCTTCAAAATATGGAGCAGCTGTGCGTTGGTGTGCTGGGGGACTTTTGCCTGGACGTATATTGGGAAGCGGACATGACCAAGAGCCAGCTTTCGCGTGAAACAGCCTACTATCCGCTGCCGGTGATGCGCGAGCGCATCAGCCTGGGCGGTGCGGGCAATGTAGCGGCCAATATCGCCTCGGCTTTTCCCGTGCGGCTGTTTGTATTCGGCGTCACCGGCCCGGACTGGCGGGAGACGGAAATGAAGCGGCTGCTGCACGGCATCCAGGCCGACACGGCTGGTCTGGTGCAGGATGAAACCCGCATGACCAACGCGTTCATCAAGCCTATGCGGCGCGGCCTGGCCGGCACGCTGACCGAGGGCGAACGGATGGATTTTGAACCGCTCACCCCCCAAAGCGAAGCCACCGAACAGGCACTGCTTGATAAGCTGCTTAAGCAAATGCCGCAGCTGGACGCGCTGTGCGTATGTGATCAGCTGACCTACGGCTGCGTATCGCCTCAGGTGCGCGCGTACATCACAGGCGGCGGGCACAGGCCCGTGATCCTTGCCGACAGCCGGGATCGCATCGGCCTGTTTCAAAACGTGATCATCAAGCCCAATGATATCGAAGCCTGCCGCACGATGGACGCGCCCCTGGGTGCAGACAGCGAGCACATCCGGCAGATCGCGCTCTCGCTGGAAAAGCGCACCGGCCGGCCGGTGATCATCACCATGGGTGAAAATGGCTGCATGACGGCGGTCGGCGGCGAGGCTGCGCATATTCCCGCCTTCCCCGTGGCTCCGCCCATTGATATCTGCGGCGCCGGCGACGCGTTTTTAGCGGCGGCCGCCTGCGCGCTGGCTGCCGGAGCTACCGTGCAGGAAGCGGCGTGGCTTGGCAATGCAGCATCCTCCGTCACCATCCGCCAGCTGCACATTACCGGCACGGCCACGCGGAAACAGCTGCGGGCGCTGTGCACAGACGATTGATGCTTCGCTGTATCCAATAAAAGAACCGCATCTGCCAAAGAAACGGCAGATGCGGCTTTTTCATTAGCTGCCGCGGCAGCGTACGGGCTTTGCCTGGCTTACGCGCCTACAACTTTCATGGCAATATCCGCCCACTGGGTCAGCCGTTCCGGCTGCCTGGCAACGGTGGAAATATCCTTGAGAATCATCTCCAGATTCACATTATTGGCTTTGGCCAGGTCTACCGTAAGCTGCAGGTCGTCCTTAACGGCGTCCCAGTTGACCGTGCTATCGGCAATTATGGCAGGGGTCGGCTTATTGGACATAATCAGTTCGGTGCCGATCCTTTCCGCAAAATTCTTACGATTGCTCCAGGGGCTGCAGGATACCTTTTTTACATGCGGTATCTTTTTTACGATATCCAGCCGGTCGTCCAGCCGGTCGCAGCAGCCGTAGTAGATCATGCCGAAATGCTCCGCCATCTTCGAAATATAGGGAATCTCCAGCTCGTCCATTAACTCCGGAGAAACCGCCGTATACAGCTGTGCCAAGCCGAAAGCCCAGCTGTTTTTGGAAAGCGGACCCTTCCCCTGCCCGCAATCGGGCAGCAGCTCATCCGTATAAATGTAGGAGCAGTGGCAGCGGTTTGCAATATCGTCATGGATGGCCAATGCGTTGGCTTGCTCGATGCCGCTGATGGTCGACCGGGTAATTCTCTCCATACAGGCATGCAGAAAATCCGGACGTTCGATAAAATCGATATAAGCATTCTCCACGCCCATCAGCATCGTCAGGTAATCCCATACGCCCAGATGAAACTGCATCCCATGGCTTTGCATCAGCGGCGCGATACCGCCGAAAATGTGGTTCGCTTCGTCCCAAACCTCCTGTGTTTTGGCGGTATCAACCGTGATTTGCATATCACGGATTTTTTCAATATCCTCAAATTCGGTCAGCACAGGGTTAAAATGCGAGGAAGCCGCTGTTGTTCCCTCGGACAACCTGATCACATCGCGGCTGGCGCTCAGCCCGTACCCGGTATTATGGATCACCATGGGAATTGTAATGTAAGGTTCCACTACCATATCCACCGGAAAGTGGTTCCATTGATAGATGTTTCTGCGCAGCTCCCACTCCACCTTGTGCCAATAGGGATCGTCAATCACGCAGACCAGCGATTTATCGACGATCAGCTCGTTCCATGGCAGCTGATCGATGCACACCATGGGCCGCTGCATCTGTCCGCGATTAAGCGCCTTCCACAGGCTGATCTTCTCTTTCATTATCGGAAGCGTGGCGATTTTCATATACGCATCAGCCAGTTTCCTCAATACCTTTATATCATTATCTGACAGCATGATATTCATCTCTTTTCCTTGCGTTCTTATGCTTATTATATTCCGCATAAATGATATATCACACCCTATATAGTGATACATATTCCGCAATAATTGACATTCGCTGCGGCTGATGATACGATGCGGACAGAATATGCGGGGAGGTGCGATATGCTGCTAACATACGGCAACACCACATGCTCCGCCGATTGGCGGATCGACGAAAAAATACCGACAGGCTACTGCCGGGTTTATTATGTACTGGGCGGCAGCGTGCAGTATCAGGATAATCAGCTGTGCACCAACCTCAAACATGGGTATTTGTACATCTTTCCGTCTGCGTCGCCCTACCGTATGCGGCAGCGTATCGAGGATCCGCTGCGCTGTACCTTTATACACATTCAGGTTTCTCCGGCACAGGTCACGTCATTGATTGTGTGTCCGGTGGAAAATGACGGGGTATTGCACTATTTACTGTTGGCCCTGTCCGCAGCTATTGGCACGCTGGATCAAAA
>DAOPIR010000101.1:0-10559 GCA_035399245.1 Candidatus Limiplasma sp. | reverse complement strand
GCTACGGTAATGCCTTCGCTTTCGCTGGTGCGTCCATCCACTGTTACCAGTACATAGGTCAGCGGCGCCAGCTGCCCGATGGCCGCGCGGGGGTTATCATCGGTAGGGTCGCCAAGGTATTCTTCGGGGATGGCCAGCTGCTCGCCGTCCACCACCAGCGCGGGGCCGAAGTAGAAGGCGTTGATAATCTCATGCTCTTTCTGATAGGCGTCTACGGCATCTTCTTCCACGCTTTTATCATCACCGTGCAAAATGATGTGAAAATCGGAATTCTCGTCGATCAGCAAAAGATCGGTCCGGTTGGAAGCCCGCCAGCGATGCGTTTCCCCCTGGCGTACGATATAGCCGTTGCCGGTGTCGGTTTTGGAATAATAGTCGCCGTTTATGAGCACCACGGCATTCATGCTCTGGGAAAAGACCGTGGGCTTTAAGGTGCGGCCGGAGCCGAAGCTGCCCGCGATGGCCGTGCGCAGCTGTGTGGGCGTGGCGATCTTCACATACGCGATATGAAAGGTGGAATCGTACGCGCGGACCTCTTCAATTTTTACGATAATGGTTTCATCGCTGTAACCGGTTTGGGTGAAGTTGGCTTCAATGGGCTCGCGGCCGGGTTCCTCAAGGTCCACCGGCAGATACGCGATATTATATACGGGTAAAATCACATCCGCCAGCTCCGCGGCAATGGCTTCGGCATCAAACACGGTTTCGGCTGCGGCGGAGTACACCGCACCCGACGGCACCGCAAACATGAGCGCAAGCGCCATCAGGGCAAAAGCGATCGTGAGAAAAATCCGGCGGTAATTTGCTAAGCGCATAGTCTACCTGCCTTTCCTGTTATTGCCCATATTATATAACATTCGCCCACCATTCACAAGACTATCCAAGGGCGGGCGGTTATGGTAGAATGTAAAAAAACGGGAGGACAGCGAGGATGGAACACCGCGCGCGTGTCAGCCGGTACCGCGACGAGCTCAAGGGGCTGGCGATGCTGTGGATCGTTTGGTTTCACTCGGGGCTCATGCTGCCGTGGCACTTTGACGATGCGCGGCTGCTGGGCTACGGCGGGGTGGATATCTTTTTGTTCCTGATGGGAATGGGGCTTTGCTATTCCCTGCAAAAGGACGCCGGCCTGCGCCGGTACCTGGTCCGGCGTTTGAAACGGCTGCTGCCCGCCTATCTGCCGATTGTCATCGTCTGGATGGCGGTGATGTATCCGCAGTACGGATATTCCGCTGCGCAGACCGTGGGCGGGATCATCGGCAACCTGCTTTTTGTGGGCTATTGGCTGCAGCTGGACGGTGTGTACAACTGGTTTGCCAATACCGTGTTTACGTTTGTGCTGCTTGCGCCCGCCGTGTACGCGGTATTGAGCCGCGGCAAGGGGCGCGGGCTGATTGTGCTGCTGGTGCCGGCGTTTGGCATCGGCACGGCTACCATCGGCATGGAGCAGATGATGCCGGTATCCCGCCTGCCGATCTTTATCCTCGGCATGGCGTTTGGGCTGTGGCAGGGCACGGCAAAGCGCCGCGCATGGAACATCGGGCTGGCGGCCTCGTTTGCGGCCGGCCTCGCGCTGGTGCTTTTCTGCATGCACCGCCGAACCGGACTGCTGATCGATTACGGCATGTACTGGTATCCGTTCGTGCTCATCACGCCGCCGCTGTGCATGGGGATTGCGTTTCTGTTTTCCAAAATGAATAACATCAAACGAGCCTTCGCCCCGCTGCGATGGGTGGGCAAAAGCTCGTTTGAGATTTATTTAATCAATGTGTGGATTTACGAGATTTCCAAGCAATATACCGTCTCCGCAGCTGCATGGGCGCTGCTGTGCGTTGCCAACCTGCTGCTGGGAATCGGGTATCATCTGCTTGTCAGGCGTTTTTCCCGACGACTTTTGCCGGCAGCATCGGCAGAACAATCCCGCTGATAATCATCGCGATGACAGCGGTGATGATCTGCACCACCTGTGCGGAAACGGAGGTGGGGAACGCTACGCCGAAGGTAAGGCTCTTGACCGAGGTAAGCACCGTGGACTGCCCAAAGGCCATCACGGCGAACTTCACCACCGCGGCAATCACACCCACGATGGCCCAGCGCGGCCACGAGACCGACAGGGAAGTCTTGTCTTTCATACCAAAAAACGCATAAATCAAAACCAGCACGGCGTTGCCGGCAATAATCCACGGCACCAGCTGCACCAGCGCCACATGCCCCTGCATCAACGCGATCAGCGGGGTAATCACGGCTACGACAATGCCGCTCCAAAGCCCTACCGCGACGGCCGCAACGATCAGGCAAAGGTTGACGAGGCTGCCGATGATATAGGTGGAGATGATATTGCTGCCGCCCAGTACCGGACGCAGCATCTGGAATACGATCGCCAGTGCGATAATCAATGCGGTGGTCACCATTTTACGGATATTCTGAGAACTCATAATAGCATAACTCCTTATTATTTCTTTTTGGACAGGGCGCTTTTCACCTGTACGCCCTTCAGGTTGCCGAGCTTGGCCGTCAGGCTGCCGATCGTCAGGTTTTCGCCCTCCACGATCAGGCCGATAACCGCGGAGGCGGATGTGGCGTTGGGCACGCCGATGCGCGCCTTAACCACGTCGGAGTATTGGCCGATGATGTGGTTGATCTCGTCGGCCGCCTCGCGGGTGTCCAGCACGATGCCGATAAAGCCCAGCCGGATTTCATCACTCATAATGCTTCCTCCTTTTGGCAATGAAAAACAACAGCCAATGATGCCGTCAGCTGTTGTTTAAATAACGGTTTTCCATGCGCCAGCCTCCTCTCTCTTCGCCATCGGCACTGCCTTTGGCGTCAACAGGGAAATGATTAGGGTACCGCGCATTCGCCCTGATGGCTTTATGCCACGCGGGGTTTATGCTTACGATACCTACTATACCACAAAAACAGGGGATTAAACAGATTTATTGATAAAACTTTCACAATATATCGCACAGGAATTGCAGAATAATAATAGCGGGGATGTGCTGCTGCACATCCCCGCGGTTGATCGATGATTTTGTTGCTATTCCAGCTCCGCCAGTTTTTCCAGCGCGACCTCATAGGCCTTGGCCAGCTGTACGTCGGTCAGGTCGCCCAGATCGAACAGTTCGTTTACCTGCTCGTCCGGCAGTGCAATTTCCACGTCGGGCGTAATGCCGACCTTGTTTAAGGAGTTGCCGTTGGGCGTGTAGTATTGGGCGCTGGTGATCTGCATGCCGTCGGTATCCTCGCTGTACGGATCCAGCGAGATCACAGACTGTACCACGCCCTTGCCAAAGCTCTGGTCGCCCACGATTGTGGCCAGGCCGTAGTCCTGCATGGCGCCCGCCAGAATTTCGGATGACGAGGCGGAGTAGCCGTTCATCAGGATAACAACGGGGATATCCACGCTGCCGTCGTCGGCATTATAGAACTCCTGGTTGCCGGCACGGTCCTCCAGGTAGGTAACCACATCCCCGTCGATAAAGTTGCCCGCAATGCTTACGGCGTCGTCTACCCAGCCGCCGGGATTGTCGCGCAGGTCGAAGATCAGCACCTTCATGCCCTGGTCCAGCAATGCGTCCAGATGGGTTTTGAAGCTGTCGGCGCAGTCGCCCGCAAACTCATACAGCAGGATATAGCCCACGTTGTCGTCCAGCATCATGGAGGACACACGGTTGACATGGATGTTGGCGCGCACGACGTCAAACTCCAGAATTTCGTTGTCACGCAGCACGGTAAGGTGTACGCTTTCACCCACGGTGCCGCGCATGATGTCCACGGCCTCCTGCAGGGTATAGGCGGTTACGTCAAGGTCTTCCACGGTGACCAGGATATCGCCCTTGCGCAGGCCGGCTTCCTCGGCGGGGCCGCCCTCAAAGGTGCGGATAATGGTGCACAGCTCCGTAATATAGGAGGCCGAAATCTGGATGCCGATGCCAGCGTACTCGCCTTCATCGTCCTCCCACAGGTCGGAAAACTCCTCGGAGTCGTAGTAGTAGGAATAGGGATCGTCCAACGCTTCAACCATGCCGCGCTTGGCGCCCTCCAGCAGCGTATCAAAATCGGTATCGGTGTAGTAGTACGCGTCGATGTACTCGGCGATTAATTCGAGTTCATCGTATTTTTGATACCGCTCGTAATCGCTTTTGGAGATGGTTACGGTCTCTTCCTGGGATTGTTGTTGGTACGGCGCAAACAACTGCGCCGAGGCATAGGGGATTCCGCCCAGAAGCAGAACCAGGACCGTGATGACAGCATACATCAAAATGCGTTTGGACTTGCTGTGTTTCATGATAGTCACCTTCTAATAAATCTGTTTGGGCTTCTCACGCCCGCATTTTTTGAGCTCGTTAAGGATCTTGAACGTTACGGCATTATCAAATTTCCGCAGGTCCAGCCCGGTTTGGCGCTGCACCTTGTCCAGCCGGTACACCAGCGTGTTGCGGTGGATGTACAGCTGGCGTGCGGTATCGGACAGGTTGAGATCCTTGCGGAAGAACATCTCGATGGTCTGCAGCATTTCGTCGTTGAACAGCTTGGCGGTTTTGCGGTTGAACAGCAGCGTGTGGTAGTGCATGCCCTCTTCCCGCGGGATATCCATCAAAAAACGCTCCAGCAGCAGGTAGCGGAACACGTAGATGGACTGGTTGGGGGCAAAGATATGCCCGACCTCCATGGCGCGCTTGGCCTCCAGATAGCTCTCCGCCAGCGTGGCAAGCGATGCTTTGGGCTCGCCGATGCCGATGGTGATCTGGCGGATGCCCTCCTGGGTGAGCGTTTCTTCCACGGCGAGGGCAAACTGGTACAACTCCTCAATGCCGTCGATGCCGTCCATGTCCTTAATCAGCACGGCCGCGTGGCGGTTCATTTCCACCAGCGTGTCGGTTTCGGTTAAGGGGATCAGCTCGCCCAGCGCCGCGTACGCGCTGAGCTTTTCGACGTTTTCCAGCTGAAACAGCACCACGCAGCGGTTCATATCCAGCGGAATCTGGTGCTCGTTGGCGCGGGTGATGAGCGCCGTGCCGATGATATCCTGCCGCAGCACGCGGCGCAGGACGTCGGACTGGCTGGCAATGGACAGGCTCGATTTCAGCATGCTCATCAGCATGGCGTCCGCCATCGTCAGCAGGTTTTCCGCACCCTCGGCGCTTGCGCTGCAGGTGAGCACCAGCTGGGGACTTAAGTCCAGCGCGCGAAAGCACTCGCCGGCAATGGTGTGGGTAATGCCCGGGGTGAGCACCATGGCGGGCAGCGCTTTATGCTCTCCGTCCTCAGGCACCACGGAGAAGCCCTGCGCGTCCAGCAGCTGCAGGGGAACGCTGATGCTGGCAAAGATGCCTTCGATACGCTTAATGTATCGCTTTTCAATAAACATGGGCTGTCAGCCACTTCCTTTTTTGTATAATTACAGGGTACGCATGAAATTGGCGTAGTGCGCAAATACGATACCCGGCTCTTCCAACGTGGTATCCCAGCGCTTTACCCACTCCAGCGAGTAGAAGCCGTCAAACCCCATGGCCTTGAGCGCCTGCACGGCGCCCTCCAGCGGCACATCGCCAAAGCCAGGCAACGTGTAGCGGTAGCCGTCGGCGGTTTTCTGGCTGTCCTTCCAGTGGGTATGGCAGATGTACTTGCCAAGGTTTTCGCAGGTGACCTGCGGGGTTTCGCCCATAAAGCGGTAGGGGTGGTGGATGTCCCACAGCGCGCCGACGGAATCCGAGCCGATATCCTCCAGCAGCCGCGCCAGCTTTTCGGTATTGCTCCAGATGCCGTGGGTTTCGATCAGCAGCTTGATGCCGTAGGCCTCGGCTTTGGCGGCCAGCGCTTTGGCGTGGTCGCGCACATACACCTCATCCACTGTGCCGATGGGCTTGGGCACGGGTGCGGCCGCCATGATGCGCACATAGGGCGTGTGCAGCTTTTGGGCCAGCGTGAGGTAGGATTCGATTTCGGAATCGACGGCTTCCTCGTTGTCCCGCAGATGGATGCAGCAGTCGCTGTCCAGGCAGGGGATTTGCAGATGCATGCGTTTGAGCTCGCTCATGGTGTGGGGCAGATTTTCATCGGAAAACACCGGTATGACTGGAACCGAGATATCCGTGCCGATCCCGCGCATTTCAATGCCCTGGTACCCTAGGTCAACCGCCGCGGACGTAATTTCGCGCCAGCTCCAGCGTGGGCAGCCAAGTGTGGAAAAGCTAATCTTCATCATCGTTCCCTCCTTATTGCATATCCGATATCATTATGATATCATTGCGTCGAATGAATGGCAAGCCCCAGCCTGCCCAAAAGCCCGATCTGGCGGGATGGCGAGAGGCATCACTTACAGATAAGCAGGCGCAGCCCTTTTCCACCGCTGCTTTCCGGCATATCAGGCGTTCTGACCAGGCCGGCAAACGCAGATAAAGCAAGGGATTGACGCTTTTCAGGCTTTTCGATTGCACTGAAGGTCGAAGAGCTGTGCTTGCTTTTGGGAATTACGACACAAAATGTAAAATCTAACGGAGGCACAGCCATGCACAACAGGCGCAACCGATCCGACGTTTCCATCGGTACCGTGGCAACGCTTGTGGTTTTGGCGCTGGTGATCATCGGCTGTGCGGTGCTGTTTCCCAAGCTGTTGGGGCATGTGGAGCAGCGCGTCAGTGCGCAGCAGGTGAGCGTGGCGCTGGAAAACTCCTTTCACGCGTTTTCAGACTCGGTGCTGGCGCAGCAGACGACCACTGCGGCAACCGTGGCGGCTACCGCGCCGCCAGCGGTGGCAACGGCTACGCCGGAGGCCGCGGCGACACCCGTGCCTGTGCAAAAGCTGACCATTACGGCAGCGGGCGAGATTTCCATCGACCGTACCATCCAGTCGGCCTGCACCAACGATACGGGATATAACTTCGGCTTTTTGTTTGAACAGCTTAAAAGCCGCCTCACCAGCGATATCAACCTGGCGACGCTGCAAAACATCGTGATCCCCGAAGAGCAGCTGACCGATACCAACATGCCGTCGGCCGCGCTGACCGGCATCGCGTCGGGCGGGTTCAACGTGCTGTGCACGGGCTTTTACGGTGCGCTGGACGGCGGGCTGGACGGCCTGCGCTCCACGCTGTCGCTGATTGAGCAAAACGGCATGCTGCCCTACGGCACCTATCTGTCGGCGGATGACCGCACCCGTGTGGTGACGATGGACGTGAACGGGCTGACCGTAGCGTTTTTAAGCTTTCAGGGCGAGCTGAGCGCCACCGGCAAGAAGGCGACCACCAAGGAGGAGCAAAGCTACGTGTTTGCGCAGCTCACCCTGCCGGCCATCACTACCGAGATCAACGCGGCGCGCGCCGCGGGCGCGAAGATTGTGATCGTGTCGCTGTGCTGGGGGCGTGAAAACGCCACCGAGCCCACCAAGCTGCAAACAGAGCTTGCGCAGGGCATTGCCGCCGCGGGCGCTGACATCATACTGGGCACCAACCCGGGCGTGCTGCAAACGGTGGACATCCTGACCTCCATCCGTGACGACGGCACACAGCGCCAGACGCTGTGCGCCTACTCGCTGGGCAGCATCGTCAACTCCGACCGTACCGACCGCACGGTGCTCACCAGCATTCTTTTGCATATGAACCTGAAGTACAATCTGCAAACCGACGTGCTGACTTTTGAAACCATTACCTATACGCCGGTGTATATCTGGCGCGGGAAATATAACGGGGATACAGCCTTCCAGCCCGTGATCAGCAATGCCGATCCGCCGGATTATATGAACGAGGATCAGCAGGGAGTTATGGGACGTTCGTTGAATGATGTACGCAGGATATTAACTAACTCGTTAGTTCAGGAGCGATGATTGACATGGAAACCAAAAAAGGATCCTTCCGGCAAAGTCTGATTCATGCGCTGGAGGGGGTTCGAGACACCTTTCAGAGTGAACGCAACATGAAAATACACGCGCTGTCCATCGTGATCGTGGTAATACTTGGCGTATTTCTGCAGATCAGCCGCAGCGAATGGATTGCGTGCATATCCCTGTTTGGACTGGTGATCGGCGCGGAGATGCTCAACACAGCGCTGGAAATCACGGTGGATATTATCATTTCCCGGCGCGACCCCCGCGCCAAGCGTGTGAAGGACACGGCCGCGGGCGCGGTGCTGATGGTCTCGCTGGCGGCTGCGGTGGTCGGCCTGATTATCTTTGTGCCAAAGCTGCTGGCGCTGATTGCATAGGAGACAGAGCAATGGAAGAAATGATCCGCCACGAGATCAATCCGGACTGGGCGCATGCCGGCATGGTGGAAGCCGGCGGCTTTGTGTTTGTCGGCTATTGCGCCGGCAACATCGGCCAGCCGATCGAAGCGCAGGTAAACGGCGCGTTTGACGAACTGGAGCGCCGCCTGGCCGCCGTGGGGCTGACGCTTGCCTCGGTCGTAAAGATGGATTGCCTGTTTCGCGATGTGTGGAACATTCCCGTGATGGAAAGGGTAATCAAGCAACGGTTTAACGGCAAGTATCCCGCGCGCAAGTCCATCCAGACGGAATTTGCCCACCGCGGCGGCGCCGAAGGCGGGCTGCTGTTTCAGGTGGATGCGATCGCGTACAAGGGATAGTCAATTCTTTTTTGCAAACTTACCGCTCCGTCCGATCCGGACGGGGCTTTTAATTTGCCTGCCGACGGAACGAGAAGTTAACAAGCTCCCGCAGGCCGCGCTGCTTGCCCGCAAGGCCCAGCAGCAGGGCGATGAAATAGGCTTTTACGGTATTGCCGAGGATTTCCTCAATCGCGCGGGGAATCCAGATCACCGCAAAAGGCAGCACCTTCCACGAGGCGTAGATGGTCTCGCGCAGGATAACGGTGTTGAGCGTCGTTACGATCAGGCCGGAGACGATCAGCACGATTAAAAGCTGCGGGAGCTGCACAACGGCGGAGGAATTAGCAAGCTTTTTGGACAAAAACCAGTCTGCGGCCAGCAGCAAAAGCCCCAGCACCGCGCTGCCGATAACCCCGGCGGTAACAAACGTGATATAGGTTGCCAGGTTGCCGGAGGGATCCTTGGTGTTGATGGTGCGGGTGATAAGCATTTTGCTGACAAGGTGCATGTTATCGGTATTCACGGCTCCGGTCTGCGCCTGATCGTAAAACGCGCCGGTTAATCCGTCGGCTTGCAAAAACACGACGTTGCAAATGCCAACGGCAAGCAGTACGGCGGAAAACGCCGCCACGGCGATGCGCATGTTTTTGCTGCCGCGGTTTCTGAGCAAGCCCCAAAACGCGCCGCGCATAAACCCGCCCGCCGCCACCGTCAGCGTCATCAGCGGCAGATACGCCCCCGCGGGCTTGAGCAGGTATCCCAGCAGATCGGTAAGCCCCGCCACGATCGCGCCGTACACCGGCCCGAATAAAAAGGCGGGCATCATGGAAAAAATACCGGAGATCCCTACGCTCATTCCGTTTTGCCCAAACAGGGGAATGTAGATCGATAAGGTGGTTTTCAGGACCAGCGAAATGCTTAAAAGCAGCGCCGAAACCGTTACACGGCGCAAATTGATAGAAGCTTTATCCATACGAAACGTCTCCCTTCAACAGAACAATAAATTGCGGGAAGTTGTGATACTTTGAATAAGCCGGGCAAGCGATGATAAACGCGCCCCTGCAGGAATGGAAAGCCAGCCCGCCGATATGCGGAGAATGGGTTCATTCTCTTATTTGAATTTAAAAACACCTCCTGTTATGCAGCTCGGCTACATAACAAGAGGCACAATGCTAGCACTGCTTCTCATATGTAGCAGCGGGATGCGAACCCTGTACCGCAAGCCAATCCGGCTTTTCGTCCCTCTGACAACTCCCCGTTCAGAAGGCACTGCAAATCTTTCGATTTACGCACAAAGTCCTACTCTGCCAAAAAATGCCCACCATTCTAAGCGCTTTGCCCAGACGGTCGGCTTCTATCCGCCGCACTCCCCGTGGTTACTTCCACTTCCGTCAGTAATGCGGCAGGGGTATCGTAGCATGTTTTCGGGAGGTTGTCAATCGGAGTATGGCTCCGCTGACAGATCAGCGGCGAGGCAGACGGAGGGCAGGCAATACGTAGCAGTAACCGGTGGTTGCAATAACTGACGCAAGGCAGCGGAGGGGGTAATGATGCCTGATAAATGCGGCTGAAATACACAAAAAATATTGTGAATGCCTTGCAAAAATGGTATGCTGGTTCCAACGTTTTAGAAATGGTGCTGTTTAATGAAGAGTAAGTATCGCGCTTTGTTTGTATTGGCCCTTCTCCTGATTACCCTTCCCTGCGCGGCGTTTGCGCTTGGATCACTGACCATCGACGGCAGTGCGTACGACAGCGCCGCCCTTACCGGCCCCCTGTCCGGCGCCGACTGGACCTGGTCGGCTTCCGCCAACAGTGGCCAGGGCGAGCTGACGCTCAATGGCTACAGCGGCGAGCGTATTGCGGCCACGGATGGTGTGCTGTATATGCACCTGATCGGTGAAAATACGATCATCACCAATCAGCTGGCCGCGCTGGCAGTCAGCGGCAGTAATACGGGCCTTGCTTTATATGGCGGCGATCCCGCAGCGGATA
>DAOPIR010000100.1:0-10724 GCA_035399245.1 Candidatus Limiplasma sp. | reverse complement strand
CACCGTGCATATCCCGCAGGATCAGATGGTGCAGTATTCGTCCGGCTTTTCCTCCACCATCTGATCCTGCGGGATATGCACGGTGATGATATTGCCGGTAAGCGTTACCGTTACCTGATAGCGCAGGCCGAGCTCCTCGTAGTACACATCGCAGGTAAAGCCGTTATCCAGCCATGTATAGGACAGGCTGTGCTCCGTATACACCAGGTTGGCCCACGGATATTTGTTCACGGTACCCTCGATATACTCCACCGTAATCCCGGATTGGTAGAAGCCCTTCCACAAATCGTTATCGCTGAAATCATCCGGGTTGAGCACGGTGGAAGCCATCGTAGCGCCCGTGAGATTATTCTGCATGATCAGCGCCAGGGTATCCTCGCGCAGATAGAGCGTCCAATCGTCGTTTTGTGCCACCGCCTGATAGCCGTCCGGAATTTCCGACGCCAACGCCGGAAGGGCGCACACCAGCACAAGCAGAAGGAGCAGGATAAATGCCTTATGCTTTAACAAACCGATACACCACCTCTCCGATAACCGACGCGATAAAGTCGTACAGCTGGGACACCAGCACATAGATCACAAAGATCAGCGCAATGCAGATCAGCGCCGTAAACGCCGCCAGAACGATCGTCCAGATCGTCTTTTTCATCGTATAGTCGTTTAAGTACATGACGTTAAGCAGGATCAAAAGGCCGGTCCAGCCATAGGCAACAATGTTCACCAGCGTGATAAAAATGCTTTCGTTATTGGTCAGGATATTGGAAAGCAGCAGCACGATCGGCAGCGCCACAATCATCGGCACCAGGGAATACGCCGTGCCGATCACCAAGCTTTTAAACGTGGTTTCGCCCTCGGTAACCGTGCACACCAGGTAGCAGCAGCACACCGTGAGAATAAACACGCCCGCCACGTTGATAAAGTCGCCCAGGAGGTTGAAATAGCCGTCCGGCACCGACTTGAACAGGAAGCCGGAATAGTATTTCACCGCCACCGAAAGCACAAAGTAAAGCCCCAGTATAATCAGCGCCGAGCCGTAGCTTGCCCTGTTTTCCCAGCGGATGCCGTAGCAGGTGTCAAACGGGTTTTTAAGCATATTGAAGCTGTAGCCCACCTGCTTGATCAGCTTGACGTTGCCGATGCGCCGAAACACATTGCCAGCCGGCGCCATAAAGCCTGTTTTCCGGTTGATGCGCTTGAGCACGGCAATCAAAATCCACAGGCCGATGATAACGATCAGGCCGATCCCCATGTACTGGTGCAGCCAGTCGCTTCTCAGCTCCCAGTATGCATCGGAATAGCCGGAGCGGTAATATCCGTTGCGAAACGCCGTAAGCGCCTCGGCATAGTTGCCCTCGCGGTACAGCGCCTCGCCCAGGCCGATGCTGGCGTAGGAGAACAGGCTGTTCATGCGCAGGACTTCCGTCCACGGTTCCTTGCTTTGGGTATACTTGCCGTCCATAAACAGCGCAAACGCTTCGTGCACCATGTTGCAGAACTCGGTCGGCGCAAACACCTGAATGGAGTTGGTTTGCTCGTCCATCACGTAGACCAGGTCGTCGTCGTCCACCACGATGCCGGTTACGCTTTTAAACAGGCCGCGGCGCTGCTGGTTGTCGTCATAGGAGCCGAAGATAAACAGCAGCTTGCCCTCGGAGGTGTACTCGTAGATATAGCCGTTGGAATCAGCCATGAAGATATTGCCGATCTCGCTGGTGGTAACGGCGCTGGGATAGGTGGAGTACCAGTTGGGATCAAGGATGTTCACGCCCGCCACGTTCAGCTTGCGCAGGGAATTGAGGTCGTTGGAACGCGTAACGGTATACACCATACCCTTTTCGTCGATGGACAGGTTATAGATGGAGGGAGGCACTACGGTGCCGGTGCGCGCAAGCTGTTCGTCGGTGAGCAGGGTCTTGCGCAGCTTGGTCAGGAACGATGTAATGGAGGTGTTGGCGCCGTAGTAGCCCAAAAATTCCCCGCCCTCCGTACTGGTGGAAATCTGAATGATGCCGTTGGTATTGCCGGTCGAGATCACGTACAGGTTGCCGCGCTTATCCACAACCACCTTCACGGGCTTGTAGGGTGCCTCCGCACCAAACAGCGGATGGT
Organism: Candidatus Limiplasma sp.; assembly: GCA_035399245.1. Lineage (GTDB taxonomy): Bacteria > Bacillota > Clostridia > Christensenellales > Aristaeellaceae > CAXXOK01. The sequence goes on along the minus strand of DAOPIR010000100.1, from coordinate 8,615 downwards.
CCGGCTTTTCATACTCCGCCACCACTTCGCCGTCCTGGTTGAACACCACCACGGCGCGGCCGTTTTCGTCAGCCACATAGATCAGCCCGTTGTCGTCTACAAATACGCCTTTAGGCGATTTCAAGGTCTTTTTGGAGCCGATTTCCTTAACAAACTCGCCGTCTGTCGTGATGACCACAATCCGCTTATTGCCCGTATCGGCGATATAGAGCAGGCCGTCCGGTCCCAAGCGCATATCCGCCGGTGTTTTCAGGCTTTCGTCGCCGAACTTGATCATCGTACGCACAGGCTCATACGCGGTTTGGGTTTCGATCATGTTGCCGTCCCGCGAACGCGTAAAGGTTTTATAGGGCGTGTTGGCCAGTGCGGAGGAAGCCAGCAGCACCGCGCATATCAGCAGGATCCAGAAACTTTTTTTCTTCACACGCTGCCTCCTACTTCAATCCGCTGTGCGCCATGGTGTTGATGACGCTGGATTGCATAATGATAAACAGCACAAGGTTGGGGATGAACATAAACAGCGCGGCGGCCGCGGCCATGCCCTGCCCCTGTACGGTATTGACCGTGGTCAGCGTATTCATGTAAAACGAAAGGGTGCGCACGTTTTCAGACGAGGTGAACAGCGACGAGGTCTCAATGTTCACCCATACCTGCTGAAACGCCAGGATGGCGCCGGTGGCGATTGCCGGTTTGACCAGCGGCAGCACAATCTTGCGGTAAATCTGAAAGGACGTCGCGCCCTCGATCTGCGCCGATTCGAGCAGCGAATCCGGCACCTGATCGATAAACTGCTTGATCAGAAACAGTACCACGGGGATGGCAACCAACGGCAGAATGTGCGCCCACATGGTATTGAGGATCCCCACGGCGGAAATCGTCAGGTACCGCGGAATGGTAACCGCGATGGGCACAAACATCAGCGCCAGGTTATTGATCGCAAAAAACGGACCCTTCAGCTTGAACTTGAACTTGGAAAGCGCAAACCCCGCCAGCGATGAGAAGAACACCGCAAACACCACCACCGCCAGCGTGACGATCAGCGAGTTAAACGCATAGCGCGACAGCGGCACGCTGGAATCGGCGGCGTTTTGGAACAGGTTCTGAAAGTTGATCAGCGACGGATTGGTAACGAAGAACCGCGGCGGAAACGCAAACAGCTCATCCATCGGCTTAAACGCGTGATTGATAATGAATAAAATCGGCAAGCCCATAAAAACCGCAAAGGGAATCAGATACAGATAGAACGGAATTTGATTTTTATGGAACCGTTTCGGATTGACCTTGCTTCCATTGATAGCCATCTTCTCTATTCCCCCCTAGTCTTTCTCTGTAAACAGGCGCTTGGCAATGTAGGAGAAGGCGTAAATGATCGCCAGCAGCGACACGGACACCGCCGCGGCGTAGCCCATCTCATAGCGCAGGAAACCGTAGTCCTCAATGTGGTTGACCATCAGCTGCGCGGCATAGGACGGCGTCGGGTTGCTGCCTGTGAGCATCACGCCGATATTGCCCGCCTGAAACGCGCCCACCACGCTCATCACCGCGCCAAACAGCATCTGCGGTTTCATGGACGGAATGGTGATGTAGAACACTTCCTGCAAGCGGTTGTGCACGCCGTCAATAGCGCCGGCCTCATACAGCTCCGGACTGATGTTCATAATGCCGGCCAGCATCGCCAGAAAGCCAACGCCCATGCTCGCCCACAGTGCCACGATGATCACGATGGGCAGCAGATACGTGGTGTTGAACATCCACACGATCGGCTCGGTAATGATGCCCAGCTGGGTGAGCACATAGTTGGCAAGCCCCGACTGGTTGCCCAGAAAGATCACGCGCCAGACCACCGTCATGGCCACGCCCATCGTCATCGAAGGCGAGTAGATAATCAGTGTGAGGATGGTGCGCGGTACCTTGGTAATCTGGCTTAACGACCATGCCAGGAAGAACGCCAGCATGTATCCGCAGGGCCCGACGATCAGCGCGAACACCAGCGTGTTTGGCAGTACGTACTGCAGGTAGATCGTATCCTGCGTCAGCAGGTTGATGTAGTTGCGAAGCCCCACAAATTCCGGCGTCTGCACCGCGTTGTAGTTGGTAAAGGACAGCCCGATAGCCATCACGATCGGCACGACAATGAACACCAGGAAAAGCAGTAAATACGGTGCCAGGAAAAGATAAGGGGTCTTTTTCTCGCTAATCAATCCTCTTCCTCCTCTCCAAGCGACGCCTCGTAGGCGTCAATGTAGCTTTGCACCACATCCACGCTCGGGGTGATCAGCTCTTCAATGGTTTCTCCGTTTTTATAAAAGCCGAATTCCTCCAGCTTGCGGTAGGTTTCGCGGTCGATACGCTTAACGGCGGTATCCAGTGCGCGGCGCGCTTCGGTGCCATCCACCACCACGGAAATATAGGCGTTGGACAGCTCGCGCTCCAGCATATAGGTACCCAGGATCCACGGCGCCTCGGTCATCCATTCCATCTGCTCGATGATCACCTGCTTGTGGGCGGATGCCAGCGGCAGCTGCGCAAAGGCCTCGATGTTGGCGGTCGGCCAGATGTACTCCGAGCCGAAGGTCTCAATCAGCGTATTGCCAAACTCGGCCTGCACCTCTTCCGACGACCACCACTTGAGGAACTCCCACGCGTCGTCCGCCCGGTCGGTCTGGGACATGATGCCCATGGTCTCCGCGCCGCCGGTGGTCCACCGCTGCACCTCGCCGTCCTCATTGGTCAGGCCGGGATACAGCGCGATATCCCACAGGCCTTCCAGCTCGGGCGCGGCATTAAGCAGCAGGTTATAGGTGTACAGGTCCGCAATGCCGATGGGCAGCGTACCCGAGCGGAATTGCTGGTAAAAGCCCGGAGACGGCACATCCACCGATACGTTGTAGATGGTAAACAGGTCTGTTAATTCGCGGAAGCCCGCCAGCGATTTTTCGCTGTCCAGCGTCGTGTTGCCGATGGTATCGCCATAGATGGAGCCGCCCGCCTGCAATATCAGCGGCAGCGTGCCGGGGAACACCTTCAGGCCCGTCATGCCCGCTGTTGGGAAGTAAAAGTTCATATTGCGGCGCTGCAGCTCCGGCAGGATTTCCTTGACCTCGTCCAAGCTGTCCGGCACAGGGATGTTGAGCGCGGTAAAGATATCCTTGCGGTAGAACAGCACCCAGAAGTTTACGGTCTCCGGCAGGGCGTAAATGCCGTCCTGCAGGGTATAGGCGACGAACAAGCCGGGAGAAAAGCGGGAAGCGATCTCGCCGAAATCATCAAACTGCGTCAGGTCATACAGCGCGCCGCGGATATCCAGATAGGAAGGTACCACGTACTGCAATCCGCATACCGCATCAGGCGCGGTGCCCGCGGCGTTGGACAGCACCAGCTTGTTGGCGTCCGGCATGATGCTCAGGTCCACCGTGATGCCTGTTTCCGCGGTAAACTGGCTGTCCGCCATGTTCTGCATAATCTCCACATACTGCCGCGAGCGGCCCACCCACACCTGCAGATGATCATCGTCGCCCGAGTCGGCGGAGTAATCCTGTGCGCTGAAAGAGTGCACAAACCGGTCAATGCCCGAGAACACCGACTGGAAAATATTGGCCTTCTGGGGAAGCTCGGCCTCGGTTTGGTAGAAGTAAATCTGGTCGATGGACAGGTCGTTGGCGGCCATATCCTCCAGCTCCTGTGCCAGCATGCGTGCCGCCGAGTTGGTACCCGTGGACAGCTCCGAAAGCCGGCGCGGCAGATCCTCAGGTTCCTCGCCCAGCCGGCGCAGCTGGTCACCGCACATGGCAAAGCTGGAAAACAGTCCCGCGGACGTAACGTCTGAGTATTGGCTCATCTGCGCCACCATATCGTCGCACTCGTCCGCCCACTGGAACAGCAGCTCATCAAAGCCCGGGATGTAGTCCATCAGCGAATAATCGCGGTATTTATCGGTGGTGATGCCGCCCGTCAGCCGCATAACCTCCAGCGACAGGCCGTTGATCTCGCTTAAAAGGTCGCTGATCAGCTCATAGGCCGGGGTGAGGTACTCGGCGTTGATGGTCAGGGTGAGCGTGTGCTCGCCCGCCGTTAAATAGAAGGTTTCCGCACTGCCGTCGGCCTGCGCGGTACACAGCTTAAACTTGCTTTGATAATCCAGCGGGATCTTTTGGGCGGCGGTGCTGGGGATTGCGCCATCGATCCGCACGTCCAAAAACACGGGAAAATCCGCCTTGACGTTCTGGCGGTAAACAAAGCCCAGGTTATACCAGCCGGTTTCCGCCACCGTAAAGGCATAGGTTACGCTATCCCCCGCCTCGGTAAACGAATCGCCGTCCAGATGATTGATCATACGCACCGAAGAGCTGTACGGATTGAGCCTGGAGTTAAACTCGCTCCCGCCGCGGATGGACGACTTGTTGCGCCAGGCAATCTCTTCGCCCTCGATCACAATCAGGTTATCGCCTGTCGCGTCGCCGGCCTCGTAATCCGCCACTTCCACGGGTGCGCGCAGGCTGATTTCGGAAATGTATACGCCGCCCTCGTCGCAGGTAATGGTCAGCGTGTGCTCGCCCGCCGTTAAGGAAAACAGAAACGGCTCCGCCGTGCGGCCCGCCGAATCGCACAGACCCTTTGTCAGCACCATATCCTCGGCGTAGGGCGTGGGCGCGATCTGGTTGCCGTAGCGGTCCTCGGGGATGGTGCCGTCGTCCACCCAGCGGCTTTCCAGCTGGATGCGACGCAGCTCGTAAAAGGGAATTTCGCCGTCAACTTCGAGCGTAAGCTCGGTCGCCAGCGTGGTTTCCGTCGTATTCTGGTACGCAAACCAGATTTCGTACATGCCGTCCTCGGGCACCGAAATCGTCGTTTCCACGGTTTGGTACAGGTCCACCTGCAGGTCTGCGGGCGCTGCCAGCGTTTCACCCGTATACACGGGCAGCGTGGCTTCCGACAATACCTGCGTGTAAATTTCCTCCGTAAGGTTTTCAAAGATCATCCAGCTTGTGCTGCTGTCCTCATCTTCGGCCAGCGCGGGCGCCGCCATCAGCAGGCAAACCAGCACCGCGAGCAGAATTCTGCGCACCCTTTTCACCCCGATCATCGTAAGCTACTCTATTTCCGCGGTTGAGCGGCTGCCCCACAGGGCGGCCCCGTCTTCGGACAGGGCGGTAAAGCAAATGGTCCATTTTTGCTGCGTGGTTTCGTACGCCTGGGTAAACACGCCCGTATACTTCACGCCATCCAGCGTAATCACCATGTTGATGCCGTCGGCGCATTCCCAGGTACCCTTCGCCGCGCCGGTCACGGTGCCGTCCGCATGCAGGGTCGCTTCTACGGATTCATGCGCCGTGGTATTGATATCACGCAGATGGAAAATAACCTTGTAATCGCCTGCCTGCTCTAAAAGCGCAGTGGCCTGCTGCGTTTCGCCCGCATAACGGTAGGGCGATACCACCGGCCAGCCGTCGGCATTGAAGTACATCTGGTGCACACGCACGCTGTGGCTTTCCCCCATGCCGACAAAGCGCGTATGGAAGATCAGGAAATAGCGCCCCGTATCGGGATCATAATAAGCGGAGTTATGCCCCGGCGACAGATAGCCCAGCGCATACTGCTTTGCTTCGCCTTCCAGCGCGTTAAACTGGTAGCCGCCCATCAGCTTTACACCGTAGCCAACGATATCGACATCTAAAAACGCCGATCCGGCACGGCCGCCGCACTTGATCATTTCCTGTCCAAGCGCATCGTAATACGGGCCATCCGGATTTTCGCTGCGGCAGACGCGGATGTTGTAGCCGCCGTTGGCCGCCAGCCCGCCGTAGGACAGGAACATGTAATAGTATTCGGTATCGGGACTATAGATAATGTAGGAACCCTCGATACGGGAGTGGTTTTTGCCCAGCAGCTTTTTGCCGTAGCCCTGGTCGGGCAGCGGAAAGCCTGTATCGGCGTCCATCTCCAGAATAAAGATGCCGCCGGAATAAGAGCCGTACACCATCCACAGCTTGCCGTCGTTATCGTAAAACACGCACGGATCGATCACATTGGGGTGCTCGGTGGCATCGTAGCGGGTGCCGTCCTCCGAAGTCCCGTTCATGCCGGACTTCAGGATGATGCCCAGATCCTCGTATGGGCCCTCGGGATTGTCGCTTACGGCTACGCCCAGCGCGCTCAGCGGCGAATCGCCCCGGCAGCAGCAGTAATACATATAGTACCGGCCGTCGTTCAGCTGGGCGACATCCGGCGCCCAGAAGGTATCCGTCTGCGCCCAGGTGAGCGCTTCGCTCATCTCGGTCTGCACATCCTCCACCAGCGTGCAGCCCTCGTGCGCATCGGTGGAAAGCTGCTCCCATACCATCAGATCCAGGCTGCGTGCCGCGGCCATGTGGGAGCCGAAGATATAGTAATACCCATCGTCCGCTAAAATGATGGACGGATCGTGCACGGTCACATCCTTGAATTTTGGCGTTTCTTCGGCCAATGCACCTGTCACCCCCTGCATTGCCAACAGCAAACCGCCGATCAGCAACGCCGCTTTGATCCAATTTTTGAACATCACGCTTTTATCTCCCATGCTTTTGTTTAGTATTTTCTTTATTAATTCATGGTTTTCCTAAGTCGAAATGCAGTATTTACCCCGTTTCTCCCTTGGTGTGGTTTGAACCGTGTTTCCTTTTGTTTAGATCATTCTAAAACTATTAGCATATTTCTCAATCTATTGTGATATTACACCAAAAAAACTATGCTTGTCAATAGCAAATCTGTATATTTCTTCTGTTTTTCAGCAAATTGTACCTTAGGTTTTGCAATACGCCTTATAATACATAGGCAGCCGTCTCCAAAATGGACGGCTGCCCTTTATATGATCAACAGATCGGCTGCTAAACCGCAAACCCTATCTGTTGTAAAGCGAATCAATTGGTTTGCGCTGTATTGTCATCGGGCAGAACGCCCGCCTGCGCCTGTGCACGCTCCGCCAAAACCCGAGCAAGCCTACGCCGGCCAGCACCCCGCCCGCTATCCGGTATAGGGCGATATACGGCGACGTGGTGCCCGCAATCTCGAGCACGCCCTGCAGGGCGCTGCCGAGGATCAGCGTTGCCAGGCCGGAATTATACAGGTTATACACCGCACGGTAATGCCGCAGGCCGTCCGCCGCCGGCACGGTAAGCCACACCAGCCCAAAGCCCAGCGCCCCGCCCAGCAGTGGATACAGGAACATCAGCGACATTGCGGCCGAGCTGACGCCATGCCCGTACAGCGAATACACCGCATTGAAGAAAACACAAAACCCGCTAACGCTCAGATACACCAGCATCGTTTTCAGCGCCTGCCGGCTGCGCCTGACGCGCTTATTCGAAATATACAATGTCGCTTACCTTCCTTTCGCCGTAATTCCGCCCGTCCGTCGGGTTGTTGATCACCGTACCGTTGAACCACATCGTGGTTGATCCGCCGCCGTCCAGATTATAGGCGACCGTGCAGCCGCGCTGGGCAAACAGCTCCGCCAGTTCCATCAGCGACAGGCCCGCGCTTTCGCCGGTGCGCCCGTCGGACACGATCACGAGATAGTGCAGCGCCGATATCTGCCCGATGGCGGTACGGGGATTGCTGGATTTGGATTGGCTCACCTCGCTGTCCGAAGACACCACGATTTCTCCATCGTTAACCAGTGCGGGTCCGAACGAGAGCACCTGCCACGCACCCGCATTGAGAAGGCTCTGCGCGCTGACCTCGTCTTCCTCGATAATCGAAAAATTGCCGTCGCTGTCGATTACCAGGTCCTCGCCGCCGCCCGAGACGCTGCGGTATAAAACGCCGTTGCGAATCACATACCCATCATTGCGAAATCCATAATAATCGCCGTTGACGGCAAAGATCGCGCCGTTTTCTTGCGCGATGGCGGACGTGGTTTGCGTAACGTTGCGCCCATAGGTGCTTTTGGCAAGCGCCGTTTGCAGGCACGCGGCATCGGACACCTGAATATCGGCAATATAGACTGCCGTATCGTCCACATACAGCGTCTCAATCGAAATCTGAAGGTTTGCGTCGCTATAGGACGTATCGGTTATGATCGTTTCGACAGTCGCCTCGGCCTGCGCGGCGACGGCCTGCGTATCGGCAGATTCAGCCGTGGTTTGGCTGACGTCCTCCACCGCCGTATCGGCCTGCGCCTGCGTGGTTTGGCTGTCGGTCACCGTAGCATAGGCGCGCGGGATGACAAAGGCGTCCAGCAGCACATAAGCGCTGAAAACCGTAAGCACCGCCGCATAAAGAATCGCCCATCGAAACGGCTTTTGAAAAATACGCATGCATTTCTATCCTTTCCTGCCTGTTTTCCATCCCCATCATCGCAGTGCAGCCTGAAACGGAGCTTAAATCCTGATGAACAATCTGCAAACAAAGTGTTTCCATTGCAGCGTGCCAAAACATCAGGGATGCCCGAAGGGGATCAGCCCTTCGAAGTGCAATCCGAAATCAGCGACATGCGCGGTGATTTCGGAAGCCTTGCGTAGCAAGGCTTCTTTACACGGAGGGCTGACCGTGAGCGAAGCGAACAAGCCCGAAGTGCAACCTCAAAAAAGTGGCATCGCCACTTTTTTGATACTTTGAAACATCCGGTTTCCGCACAG
>DAOPIR010000099.1:0-10789 GCA_035399245.1 Candidatus Limiplasma sp. | reverse complement strand
CTTGACATCCCCGCATACATTTGCTATCCTATACCCATTACAACGGCGGTAAAGGAGGCGGATCTGATGGGCTTTATGATGATGCGAATGCCCTGTCAGATGTTTTGTCGCCCCGATATTGGTCGTGGTTGAGCGGCTTTTGCCGTTTGTATAGCTTTTTCAGCCCTTCCCTTCGGGAAGGGTTTCTGTTTTTGAAGGAGAAGATTGTATGCCAGTAAAGATTCCCGATACGCTGCCCGCCGCCAAAACGCTTACCGATGAAAACATCTTCGTGATGACGGACCAGCGCTCCGCCACGCAGGACATCCGTCCGCTGAAAATTGCGATTTTGAACCTCATGCCCACCAAGGAAAAGACCGAGACCCAGCTGTTGCGCCTGATCTCCAACTCGCCCCTGCAGGTGGAAATCACGCTGGTGCGCACCATCAGCTACGAGTCCAAAAACGTTTCCGCCGAGTATCTCAACAACTTCTACCGCACCTTTGACGAGATCAAAAACGAGCTGTTCGACGGCTTTATCATCACCGGCGCGCCGGTGGAGAAACTGGATTTTGCCGACGTGCTCTACTGGGACGAGCTGACCGAGATCATGCGATGGGCGGATGAAAACGTGTTTTCCACGCTGTATATCTGCTGGGCGGCGCAGGCGGGCCTGCACTTCCACTACGGCATCGAAAAGCTGCCGCTTGAAAAGAAGCTCTTCGGCGTGTATGAAACCGATATCACCGACGTGCACGACAAGCTGTTTTGCGGGCTGGACGATACCTTTACCGTGCCCATGAGCCGCCATACAAGGCTGGACGAGGCCGCCATCGCGGCCTGTCAGGACCTGATTGTGCTGGCAAAGTCCGACAAAACCGGCTCCGCCATCGTGCGCAGCCGCGACGGCCGCCGCGTGTTTGCCACCGGCCACTCGGAGTACGACCGCGATTCGCTGGCGTCGGAGTACTTCCGCGACCTGGGCAAGGGTCTGCCCATCGATATGCCCGAGAACTATTTCCCGGGCAACGATCCCACCTGCGCCCCGCGCGTCACCTGGCATGCGCACGCCAGCCTGCTGTTTTCCAACTGGCTGAACTACTTCGTCTATCAGGAAACGCCGTACGACCTGCGCAAGGACCTGTTTATTAAGGAGAAAAATCATGACAAGGATTGATTCCCTGCTGGGCGACCGCGTTACCGTCAGCTGCGAGGTGTTTCCGCCCCGCGAGTTTGCGCGCTGCGAGGAGGCCAAGCAGGTGGTGCGCGAAATTGCCGCATTGAAACCCCTGTTCATCTCCGTTACCTACGGCGCGGCGGGGCTCACGCCGCAGTTCACCCGCGATATCGCACAGGTTGTGCAGCAAAACGGCGTGCCCGCGCTGGCGCACCTTACCTGCATCAATTCCACGGTCGATACCGTCGATTCCGCGCTGGACGAGCTGGAAGCCGCGGGCGTGGAAAACGTGCTGGCGCTGCGCGGGGATATCCCGCAGGACGGCGATCCGCTTTCGGACAGGCATTTTGAGCACGCCGCGCAGCTTGTGGCACACATCAAGCGCCGCGGCGGTTTTTGTATCGGCGCGGCCTGTTACCCCGAGGGGCATCCCGAGGCCGAAAACCGCGACGCCGATATGCGCTACCTCAAGCAAAAGGCGGACGCGGGCGTGGATTTCCTTACCACGCAGATGTTTTTTGACAACGCTACACTGTACAATTTCCTGTATCGTGCCCTGCGCGAGGGCATTGACCTGCCGGTCAGCGCGGGCATTATGCCCGTGATCAAGGCCAAGCAGATCAAGCGCATCGCGTCGCTGTCGGGCGCGTCGCTGCCGCCGCGCTTTCTGTCGATCGTGGACCGCTTCGGCTCCGATCCCGCGTCCATGCGGCAGGCGGGCGTAGCCTATGCCACCGAGCAGATTATCGACCTGATCGCCAACGGTATCCGCCATATCCATCTGTATACCATGAACCGCGCGGACGTGGCCGCCGATGTGTTCCGCAACCTCGGCGCGATCATCGGGAGGTAGTGCGATGCATCCGTTTTTGCAGCTGTTTCAAACCCGCCGCGTGATCTGGGACGGCTCCATGGGGGCCGTGCTGCAGGCGCAGGGGCTGGCACCCGGCGCCGTGCCCGCGGCGTGGAACCTGGAGCATCCGGATCGGGTGCTCAAAGTGCACCAAGGCTATCTGGCCGCGGGCGCGGACGTGGTGCTTTGCAATACCTTCGGCATCAATCCGCAGGAGCAGCCGCAGTGGGAGACCTTGATCCGCGAGGGCGTGCGCCTGGCGAAACGGGCGGTGGCCGAGGCCGGCCACGGCTTTGCCGCGTTGGATTTAACCAGCCTGGGCAAGCTTCTCAAGCCTTGGGGCGAGCAGGAGTTTGAAACGGCTGTGGAATGGTATACAAGGTTCACCGCAGCCGGCATCGACGCGGGCTGCGACCTGGTTGTGCTGGAAACCATGACCTGCCTGCGGGAAATCAAGGCGGGCGTGCTGGGCGTCAGGACCGCGCAAAAAGCACAGGGCACCGCCCTGCCGGTGGTGGTCAGCATGACGTTTGACGAAAATACCGGCCGCCTGCTCACCGGATCGGATATCGAGGGCGCGGCAGCCATGCTGACCGCGATGGACGGCGTGGATGTGCTGGGCCTCAACTGCCAGCGCGAGCCAAAAGCGCTGATGAACAACCTGCAGCGGCTGCTGCGATGCGCCGACGGCAAGCCTGTGCTGTTTATGCCAAACGCCGGCATCCCCGAGCTGGTGGACGGCCGTACGGTGTTTCGCACCGATCCCAACGCATTTGCCGAGGATATGCGGCAGGCCGCCACGCTCGGCGCGCATGCCGTGGGCGGCTGCTGCGGCACAGCCGACGCGCATATTGCCGCGCTGGTGCAAGCCGTGGCCGATGTGCCATACACAGCGCCCGCCAGGCTGAAACAGACCGGCCTTGCGCCCGCGTGCGTGTCCGGCCACAGCCAAACCGTGACGCTGGGCGAACATCCCGTTATCATCGGCGAGCGGCTCAACCCCACCGGCAAACCGCGCATGAAACAGGCGCTGCGCGATAACGACATGGAGTACCTCAAGCAGGAAGGCACCGCGCAGATCGCCGCGGGCGCGGACATCCTCGACGTCAACGTCGGCCTGCCCGGGATTGACGAGGCCGCGATGCTCAAAGCCGCCGCCGAGGCCGTGCAGACCGTGATCGCCGCGCCCCTGCAGCTGGACAGCGCCTCGCCCGCCGCGCTGGAAACCGCCCTGCGCGCCTACATCGGCAAACCGATCATCAACAGCGTGTCGGGCAAGCAGTCCGTGATGGACGCGGTGTTCCCGCTCGCCCGGCAGTACGGCGCGGCGATTGTGGCGCTGTGCCTGGATGAAAACGGCATCCCCGACACCGTGGACGGGCGCATCGATATCGCCAAACGTATCCTGGCCGAGGCCGACCGCCACGGCGTGGATCACCGCGACCTGCTGTTTGACGCGCTTACCATGGCCGCCGCCGCCGACCCCGCCGCGCCGTCGGTTACGCTATCCACCGTGCGCCGCCTGCATGACGAGCTGCATGTGAAAACCGTGCTCGGCGTCAGCAATGTGAGCTTCGGCCTGCCCAACCGCAGCCTGATTACCTCCTCGTTTTTAGCCATGGCTTTGCACGACGGCCTGTCCGCCGCGATCATCAATCCGCTTGACCAGCAGGTGCTCTCCGCCTTTTATGCCGGCCGCGCCACGCTGGGGCACGACGACGGCTTTGCGCAGTTTATCGACAGGTATGCCAACGTCACCCTGCAAATGGGCGAATCCCAAGCCGTGGCAGGAAGCGGCAAACATACGGAGAATAAAAGCTTAGCAGATGCGATTATCGCCGGCATGGACGCCCGGGCGGCAGACGCGGCCAGGGCCCTGCTGGCAGACGGCGCCGCGCCGCTGGCCGTGATTGAACAGCACGTGATCCCCGCGCTGACCGAGGTGGGCGCGCGTTACGAAAGCGGCAAGATTTTTCTGCCGCAGCTGATGCAGTCCGCCGCCGCCGCCAAGCGCGCTATTGCCGAGGCTACCGCCAAGATGCCCGCCGCCGCGCCGCAGGCCGAAAAGACCATCGTGATCGCGACCGTTGAGGGCGACGTGCACGATATCGGCAAGAATATCGTCGCCACCATGCTGCAAAGCTACGGCTTTCATGTGGTCGATCTCGGCAAAAACGTACCGCCCGCCGATGTTGTGGCCGCGCTCAAGCAGACCGGCGCAAGCCTGCTCGGGCTTTCCGCGCTGATGACCACCACCGTGCCCTCCATGGAAAGCACCATCCGCCTCGTGCGGCAGGCGTGCCCCGACACGGTGAAAATCATGGTCGGCGGCGCCGTGCTCACCCCGACCCTCGCCAAAAACATCGGCGCGGACTACTACGCCGCCGACGCCATGGCGTCGGTACGGATCGCGAAAGATGTTCTGGGAAAACGATGATTCAATCCCCTGTACGCCGGCGATCCTATTTCCGCCGGATAAGGTCTGAAAAAGCCTTGACGTAGCGCTGCTGCTACCGCGGCTTTACAAACCCGATCCGACAGGAATATAATTCGCCATCGCACAAGCGCGTAAATCATCATTTCCCCAGGGAAATAAAGCCGAATTTGCGCAACGCAATCATTATATAATTAACGCTTGGCCGCGCAAAGCGGCCAATGAACGGGGCAAGGGCTTTAGGCCCTTGCCAGGAGATTGAGGGCGGAAGCCCTCAAGAGAAAGGGGACATTCTATGGACATCCTTTCCTTTTTGCGGGAAAGTACGCAGCGTTTCGGGCCCGTGGGGTACGAGCAGGCGCTGGCAAAGTGGCTGCAGGAGCAGTTTGCGCCGTACTGTGACGAAGTGCATACCGACGCGATGGCAAATGTGGTCGCGGTGCAAAAACCCACGGTAAAATCGGCGGGCAAAGCGCCCAAAATCATGCTGTGCGCGCATATGGACGAGATCGCGCTGCTGGTAACCGATATTCTGGACGACGGCGCGCTGCGCGTGAACATGATGGGCGGGGTCAGCTCGCACATCCTGCCCGCGTCAACCGTGACCGTGCACACGGAATCGGGCCCGCTGTTCGGCGTGGTCGGGGCCAAAGCGCCGCACCTGCTCGACGGCGAGGAGCAAAAGCAGAGCGTGAAGTTCAAGGACCTGTATGTGGATCTGGGCATGAGCCCCGAGGCCGTAAAAGCAAAGGTGAACATCGGCGACATGGTAACCCTGCACGGCGAGACCGTGGAGCTGCTCAACGGCCGCGCCGCCAGCAAAACCATGGACGACCGCAGCTGCATCGCCGTAATGCTCAACGCGGCCGAGCGCCTGCACAAGATCAGCCACGCGGCGGAGGTCGTGTACTGCTGCTCCGTGCAGGAGGAGGTCGGCGGCAACGGCGCGCGCGTAGGCGCGTACACCATTGATCCGGATATCGGCTTTGTGCTGGACGTGACGTTTGCCGCCTATCCCGGCGCGCGTCCCGATACCACGGTGCCGCTTACCGCGCCCGCGCCGGCGTGCGGGCCGTTCATCCAGCGCAAGCTGCTGGATACGCTTAAGGACGTAGCCAAGAAAAGCAACATCAGCTATAACCTGGAGCTCAACCCGCGCGGCACGGGCACCGATACCGACGACGTGCAGGTAGCGCGCGACGGCGTGCCCTGCGTGCTGGTGGGGCTGCCGCTTAGCTACATGCACACCACCGTGGAAGTGGTGGACTTGAACACCATCTCCGAATGCGGCCGTCTGGCGGCGGCGTTTTGCGCGGAGATTGAGGAAGGGTGGGATACGGACTTATGGAGCTGAAAACCCTTTGTGAAATGCAGGGCCTGAGCGGACGCGAGGAATTTGTGCGCAAAGCCGTCAAGGACATCTGCATAGAAAAGCTCGGCAGCGACGCCGTATCGTTTGACGGTACGGGCAGCGTGATCGCCGTGCGCAAGGCGAAAAATCCCGCCCTGCCGCGCGTGATGCTGGCCGCGCATATGGACGAGGTCGGCCTGCTGGTGATCTCGGCAACCGACGAGGGTCTGCTGCACTTCCGCGCAAGCGGCGGCATCGATGCGCGCGTGCTGGTATCCAAGCGCGTAAAGGTGGGCTACGGCGAGGCCGCGATTGCCGGCGTGATCGGCGAAACGCCCATCCACCTGCAGACGGCGGAGGATGAAAAGGCCGCGCCCAAAATGGAAAACCTGACCATCGACATCGGCGCCAAGGACAAGGCCGAAGCCGAGGACAAGGCTCCGCTGGGCACGCCGGTAACGTTTGATATTCCCTATACGCCGTTTGGCGACGGCTATGTGTGCGCCAAGGCGCTGGATGACCGCGTGGGCGTGTACAATCTGCTGCGGCTCTTGGACACACCCTACGACGGCGAGCTGACCTTTGCGTTTACCTCACAGGAGGAAGTGGGCCTGCGCGGCGCGTTTGCCGCGGGCTACCGCGTGCAGCCGGATATCGGCATCGTGCTGGAAACCACCGGCGCCAATGATCTGGGCGACGTGGACGACGCGTTCAAGGTCTGCATTCCGGACAAGGGCCCGAGCATCTCGTTTATGGACCGGTCCTCCATGGCCGACCGTGGGCTGTTTAAAACCGTGCTTGCCATGGCCAAGGAGGAAAACATCCCCCACCAAGTGAAAAAATATATCTCCGGCGGCAACGATGCCGGGGCAATCCAGCGCGCGGGCGCGGGCGCGAAAACCGTCGTGTTTTCCGTGCCCTGCCGCAATATCCACAGTCCGGCCTCCGTGTGCTGCCTGCGGGACGTGGACGCCCAGTACCGCCTTGCCCAAGCGACCTTACGCCACCTGATGAAAGGATGATTAGCATATGAAAGAATTGATACAGCAGCTGACGGCCGTTTACGGCCCCAGCGGATCGGAAACCGCCGTAGCCGACGTGATTGAATCGCTGGTGAAGGACAAGGTGGACAGCATCCGCCGCGACGCGCTGGGCAACCTGATCTGCGAAGTGAAGGGTACCGGCGACAAGCGCATTATGCTGGCAGCGCACATGGACCACATCGGCCTGATCGTGACGCATGTGGAAAAGGAGGGCTTCCTGCGCGTGAGCAATGTCGGCGGCATCAGCGTTAACCACAGCCGCGCCCGCCGCGTCAAGTTTCAAAACGGCGTGGAAGGCGTTCTCTATGAGCAGGTGCTCAAGGAAAACGAGAAAAGCAAGCTTTCCACCCTGTACATCGATATCGGCGCCAAGGACGAAGCCGAGGCCCTGTCGATGATCGATATCGGCGATGTGGCGGTGTATGCCGAGGCGGCATTTGACGTCGGCCCGCACCGCATGTCGTCCCCCGCGATGGACGACCGCTCGGCCTGCGCGCTGCTGGTGCAGCTGCTGCGCAGCCTGCCCCAAAAGCACCAGAGCCTCGTGGCCGTGTTTACCACGCAGGAGGAGCTGGGCTGCCGCGGCGCGGCGGTATCGGCCTACAGTGTGCAGCCGGACGAAGGCATCGCGCTGGACGTGACCATTGCCAGTGATATGCCTGAAATGAAGATCAACTGCGTCAAGCTGGGCGAGGGCCCCGCCATCAAGATCAAGGACGCGGCCAGCATTTCCCATCCCGATGTGGTCAAGCGGATGATCGCCGCCGCCAAGGCCGCGGGCGTGGACTACCAGCGTGAGGTGCTGCCCTACGGCGGTACCGATGCCGGCGCCATGCAGCTAAGCCGCGGCGGCATGCCGGTGGGCACGCTGTCCATCCCGTGCCGCTATGTGCACTCGGCCTGCGAGGTGATCGACCTGCGCGACGTGGACGGCGCGGTGAAGCTGCTCGTCGAATACGTAAAGGCATAGGAAGCTACGCAAAAAAGCCGCCTCAGCAGAGGCGGCTTTTTTGTGTGCGGAGAACGGGGGACGAGGACGGGGAAAACGAATGAGGAATGAGAAATTAGGAATGAGGAATGGCGGTGCGGTTGCGTTAGCAACCGCACTGCCATTCCTCATTCCTTCTTCGTTTTTCGTCCCTCATTCCCCATTCGTCTCCTCCGTCCCCTTCATCGCAACCGTCATTTCCGCGGCGTATTCGCCCTTGATGTAAAGGGTCAGCGTGTAGTCGCCGGTGGGGAAGCCGTCGTAATCGGCCATTACGGTTTTCAGCGTATCGGTCATGCAGAGGTACTCGGTAATCGTCGCGCTGTCCTTGCTATACCAGTATTCCGCGTCCATCGCATAGATGTCGCCGTTTGGGAGCGTGAGCAGCAGTACGCAGGGCAGCTGCTTGTCGCCGTCCGATTCGGCCAGCGTGAACTGGAACATGAAGTAGAAATCGTAGTCGTACACCTCGCCGGGCAGGGTGCCGCTGCTCAGGGAGCTGATACCGGCATAGTCCTTCTTGCCGGCAGTGGTGCGGCACAGGCCGGTTTTCAGCGGCAGAAAGCCGTATCGGCTGTACTCCACCGCGTACGGCGTGGTAAATGTGATGGTGGACGAGCCGCCGTTCACGGTTGAAACCGTGAGCACATACGTGGTGGCCGGGCACAGGTACTTCAGCCGGTAGTCGGTATTGGTGGTCACGCG
Source organism: Candidatus Limiplasma sp. (assembly GCA_035399245.1). GTDB lineage: Bacteria > Bacillota > Clostridia > Christensenellales > Aristaeellaceae > CAXXOK01. The sequence continues at coordinate 2,259 of DAOPIR010000099.1, read as the reverse complement.
CACGGTATCGCGGTCAATGCCCTCCACATGATAGGCGATCGTGTACTCCTGTTCGTCCTTTACGGTGCAGTTCCACGCGGCGACGGCGGACGCGGCCCGAATCTCATAAACGTTCAGCCCGCTGATCAGCCCGTCCGCGCTTGCGGACACTGCGAAAAATACCAGCAGTGCCAGCAGGAGACCCAAAAAGAACAGTCCCCGTTTTCTTGCCATATAGAATCCTCCTTATTTACAGCCGCTACTCCATCAAAAAAGTATAGCCAGCGGCAAAATCATCGTCAAAATAGGCATACAGCGTATAGTCGCCGGTGGGAAAGCCGTCATAATCGGCCATCACCTGGGCCAGCAGATCGTTAAACGAATAGTACTGGGTATAGGTTTCGCTGCGCACGCCGTACCACAGGATGTCCGACAGGGCGTACACATCGCCGTTTGGCAGCTCCAGCATCAGCTCAAAGGGCAGCGCTTTTTGCTTGTTGGACGCCGTCAGGCTGAACCGGAACATGAAATTGAAATCATAATCGTAGATCTCGCCGGGCAGCGTTTTGCTGTTTAACGCGGTCAGCGCGGTGTAATCCTCCTCGCCGGCGTAGGTCTTGTACAGGCCGGTATCCAGCAGCTGGTAATTAAACTCGCCGTAGTCGTCCGCCTCCGGCGTGGTCACGGTTACGGTCTGCGTGGTGGACGATGAAACGGAAATAACGTACGTGGTGCCCGGGAGCACGTGGTTGATCACGTAATAGTTGCGATAGGTGAGCCATTGCGAAGTGCGGTCCACGCCCGCCACATGCGAGGACACCGTAAACGCGGGATCCTCCTTATCGGTGCACAGCCAGTTGATGGCGATGGAAGTCGCGTCCAGCGACTCGCCCGACAGATAGACCACCAGCCCGTCCGCGCTTGCCAGCGCCAGGCTCAGCACCAGCACAAGGACCAGCAGGCCGAACGCCGCAGCTTTTGCTTTCATCATAGTAACCTCCGTATACAGAGTGGTTTATAGCGGTAAGGCTTACGCCTTCATTGTTTGCCGGCTTGATCGTATCACGATTGCGAAGCGAAAATCAAACGATTGCCGGAATTGTTACAACAGACAAAAGAAGCGGGGCCGTCGCAGCTGTCAAACTGTGCCGGCCCCGCTTTGATTGCGGTTGTTTTATTCCATGGTAAAGGTGGTCTCCGCGGCAAAACCGTTGTCGATATACGCGGTAAGGGTATACTCGCCGGCGGGGAACGCGCCGTAGTCGCTGTAAATACGCTTGAGCGCGGAATCAAAGGCGTAGTACTCCGTAACGGTGGTGCGGCTCATGGCGTACCACAGCACATCGGAAATGGTGTACACATCGCCATTGGGGATGGTGAGCGTAAGCTCGAAGTCCAGATACTTGTTCTGCGAGGTGGCCGAAAGCTTGAAGCGGAACAGGAAGCTGAAATCATCCACATCCAGGGCATCGGCAAGCGTTGCGCCGTTGATGGCTGTAATGGCGTAATAGTCATCCTCATACTGGGTGGATTCGTACACGCCGACCTCCAGCAGCCGGTAGTTGAAATCGGTATAGCTGGCGGGGGTGGGCATCGTGATGGTGGTTGAGGCCACGCTGCCGTCCTTGGTGGAGACGGTGATCAGGTAGGATGTACCCGGGCTTAAGTAGTTAATGGTGCAGTAAGGATGATAGGTACGCCGCTGGGTGGAGCGGTCGGTACCCTGCGTCTGGCAGACTACGGTATACAGCGGCTCGTCCGAACCGGCTGCCGTCCAGGAAACGCCGACGGATGTCGAATCGATCGCCGTGGCGGTAAGATCGGCAATCTCGCCGATCGCGCTTGCCGCGGCAAGACCGGTTATCAGCAGGGTCAGCGCCAAAATGACGGCAGTAAGTTTTTTGTACATTCTCTATTCCCTCCATAACGTGAAAGCCGTGCCGGTGCGGCAATGCCTACACTGTTTGTATGCCGCAATCGTAACATGGCTGCCGGCTGAAAGCAAACAAAACACAGATTTTTACAATTTTGATGATGTTATAGAACGTCTGCGGCCGGGTTAATCCGCCTTGAGCAGCGCGCGCGCGCCGTCGGCCACTTCGGCAAGCAGGGTGTCGGCCGTTGCTTTATCCTTGTGGTTGACGTTGACATAGAGCTTGATCTTGGGCTCGGTGCCGCTGGGACGGATGCATACGAATCCGCCGCCGTTTAAGGCAAAGTACAGCACGTTGCTCTGGCTGTAGGGCAGCTTCTCGGCGGTTCCGTCGGCGTTCACCTTTG
>DAOPIR010000098.1:0-10820 GCA_035399245.1 Candidatus Limiplasma sp. | reverse complement strand
CTATCTGGTTTTTTATTACCTTCCCATGATCGGCTCGGTCATTGCGTTTAAGGACATTTCTCCGTGGGATGGCTGGCAGGGTATCTTTACGGCGCCATGGGTTGGCTTAAAGTGGTTCAAAAAGCTTTTTGCCTCAAGATACTTCGGGCAGCTGATGGGCAACACCCTTGCGATCAGCGGGCTGAAACTGCAGCGGAAACCCAAACAGCAGTTTCAACACCCTTGCGATCAGCGGGCTGAAACTGCTGTTTGGGTTTCCGCTGCCGATTGTGCTGGCACTGCTGCTAAACGAGGTCCGCTGCGAGAAATACAAGCGGGTAGTGCAGACCGTATCCTACCTGCCGCACTTTATTTCCATGGTCGTGCTGTGCGGCATTACGCACACGCTGTTTTCCACATCAGGCGTTATCAACCAGATTTATATGACGGTAAGCGGCAATACCGCTATCAACTTTATCGGCTCTACAAAGTACTTCCGCATGGTGCTCGTTATCATGTATGTATGGGCGAGTATCGGCTGGAACTCCATTATATATCTTGCTTCGATTTCAAGCATCGATCCTCAGCTTTATGAGGCCGCGATGGTCGATGGCGCCGGAAAGTGGCGTCAGGCGATCCATATAACGATCCCGAGCATTGCCCCCACCATCGTTATCATGCTGATTATCAACGTAGGCGGATTGATGAACGCAGGCTTTGAGCAGGTTTTGCTCCTGTATTCGCCCAGCGTTTATTCCGTCGGCGATATTATTGATACCTATGTATACCGCGAAGGACTTATTAACTTGAATTACTCGTATACCACGGCTGTTAGCATGTTTAAGTCCGTAGTGGCGATGGTGCTGATGCTGGGTACCAACTTCATCGCAAAATCACTCGGCCAGGAAGGCATATGGTAAGGGGATGATCAAATGAAAACTTCATGGTCGAGAGGCAACAAGCTGACTTCGATGTTGATATACGTATTCCTGGGAATCCTGTTTCTTCTGTTCGTTCTGCCGTTCCTGCTGATTATATCCACCTCGTTTATCAGCAGCGCGGAATCCTCGCGCAGGGGCGCGTTTATCCTCATTCCCCAGGAGCCGACGCTCCAGACTTACAAACAGATCCTAAGCTCTTTTGCCATCTACAGGGCGTACGGCATCACCCTGTCGCGCGTGATTATCGGTACAACGCTCAATATGGTGGTGAGCAGCACGCTGGCTTTTGGCCTTTCCAAGCACGACCTTCCCGGCAGAAATACCATCATCACGCTGATATTTATCACCATGGTGCTGGTACCCGGGCTGATTCCGTCGTTCTTCGTCAATAAAATGGTCGGCGTATACGACACCTTCTGGGTTATGATCCTGCCGTCGCTTGTCAACACTTGGAATATGATTATCCTGAAGAACTTCTTTGTTGCGGTTCCCAAATCGCTGGAGGAATCGGCCGAGATCGACGGTGCTTCCATCCTTCGCCGCTTCTTCCAGATTGTGGTGCCGGTCAGTATTCCCGCCATCGCGACCATCAGCATGTATTACGCGGTGTGGCATTGGAACGCATGGTTTGACGCCGCGATCTACATCAACAACAACGCGCAGTATCCGGTGCAGGTGCTTTTGCGCAACATCGTGCTTGCGGGCCGGGCCGACGATCTGGGGATCACCATGAGTGAAAACGCCATGAGTGCACCGCCTGCCGAATCCCTGAAGTGTGCGGTAATCATTGTTTCAACACTGCCGATCCTGTGCGTATACCCGTTTATACAGCGCTACTTCGTCAAGGGCGTTATGGTCGGAGCGGTTAAAGGATAATAGAAAACGGAATGGAGAAAACAAATGACAGATCCCATTGTATTGTTCAAATCAGGACTGGACGGCTATAACACCTACAGAATTCCGGCACTGCTTATGCTTGGCAACGGCCGTCTGCTGGCATTCTGTGAGGCGAGGCGTGATACGTGCGAGGATTACGGCAAGATCGATATCGTGCTGCGCATGAGCGACGACAACGGGAAAACCTTTACGCCGCAGTGCGTTATTGCCCAATACGGCAACGATACCATCGGCAATCCCTGCCCTGTATTTGACAGGGAAACAGGCAGGGTCTGGCTGTTTTTAAACACCAACCTTGCGCAGGGAACGGAGTATGAAATCAACCTGAACAAAGCGCCGCGCGAGGTTGGTGAAATTCACAGCGATGATTTCGGGCGTACCTGGTCGCCGTTTCACAACCTGACCAAAACGCTGAAACGTCCCGGATGGACCTGGTATGCCACCGGCCCTTGCCACGCCATACAGCTGGAAAGCGGAAGGCTTGTCATTCCGTGCAACCACGGCGTATTTGACAGCGAGCTTGGAGACACACGGGTTTATCAGCCCCATGTGATTATCAGCGATGATCACGGCGCCACATGGCGCATCGGGGGAACGGTAGACAGCTGCGGCAATGAAAACACGATCGAAACGCTTTCCGACGGCCGTATTTATCTGAACGCGCGCAACATGTACAACAACAATAAGTATCGCATTGTTTCACTAAGCGATGACGGCGGGGAGACATGGGCTCCCGCGCACGAGGAAACACAGCTGCCCGATCCCATGTGCCAGGCAAGCGTCATTGCGTATTCCAAAGCGGTGGAAGGCTGTACGCGCCCGCTTTTATTCGTCAACAATCCCAATGTTCCATCCAAAAAGAGGGGCGAGGCGCGCAGGGATTTAAGTGTTCGCATCAGCCTGGATGATGGAAACACCTGGAGCGGCGGACTCCGCTTGTTGAACGGAAGAACCGCGTACAGCGATCTGGCCGTTCTGCCGGATGGCAATGTGGCATGCATGTATGAGTGCGGCGCTGCCGGCCCATACGAAAGGATTGAGTTCAAATGCATGTCCGTTGAAGAGATCATGCGAGAAGGCGAGGCGGTCGAATAAAGCATTGGCAGGGGGACGGCAACCGGGGCAACCAATTTGGAATTTCAAAAAATAAAAACGTTATCGGAGGAGACACTTATGAGCAATATAAGGTTCTCAGGTGTTATGCCCGCGCTTGTAACACCGTTTGACGAGCAGGGACATGTGAACAAAAAAGCGGTTTCGGATCTGATGAATTGGCATTTTTCGTGTGGCATTAAAGGGTTTTACATTTGCGGCTCTACCGGAGAGGGTCCCACGCTGATGCGCTCCACCCGTATGGAGATGGCCGAGATCGCAGTCGAAACCGCGAAAAACCGCGGCGTGGTGATCGATCACATCGGCGCGCCCAACAGCACCGATACCATCGAGCTGGTGAAGCACGCCACAAAGATCGGTGTTGACGGCATATCGTCGCTGGCACCCACCTATCTGTTTAATTACACGGATGATGAGCTGGTGGATTATTACCGCAGAATTTCGGACAATACCGATAAGCCGGTCATCGTGTATGCCACGACCGCTATGGGCGTGAGCGATCTGCCGAAACTGATGGGCCGCCTGATTGAGATTCCCAATGTCGTCGGCGTTAAGTTCACGATCCATAATTATTTTGAAATGAGAAAAATCAAGGAAATCAACGGCGGTGATATCAACGTGATCAACGGGCCGGACGAAACCTTGCTGTGCGGCCTTGTGATGGGCGCGGACGGCGGTATCGGCACCACCTACAACCTGATGCCGGACTGGTATGTCAAGCTGTATGAGGCTTTCAGGAGCAATGATATTACGCTGGCCCGGGAATATCAGTATAAGATGAACCATGTAACGGATGCGCTGATGCGGTTTTCCAGCAACGGCTGCATCAAAGCCACGAAGATCGCCCTGCAGATGAAGGGCTTTGATGTCGGCGGGGCAGTGTATCCGGCCCATGAGTACAGCAAGGATGAGCGCGCCGCACTGAAGGCTGAGCTGCAGAAATTCGGCATCGAGTTTTAGGGGCAAAGAGCGGCAATGGTACAAGGGATTATCACAAATATCCAAAGATTTTCGATGCATGATGGACCGGGCGTGCGGACAACGGTGTTTTTTAAGGGATGTCCGCTGCGCTGTATATGGTGCCACAATCCCGAGACCTATCAATTCGGGATGGAACTGCGCTACAAAAGCAGCGACTGCATAGGCTGCGGAAGCTGCATAGCCGCCTGTTCCAACAGCGCCTTAAGCGCAGGGCCGGACGGCCCGGTCCACCATGCCGCAAGCTGTAAAAAATGCGGCAGCTGTGTACAGGCCTGCCCGAGCGGCGCCATGGCGTTTAGCGGAAAACGCGTATCCGTAGACCAGGTGCTTGCGGAAGCGCTGGCGGATCGGGGCATGTACGACCGGACCGGAGGCGGGGTAACGCTGTCGGGCGGCGAGGCGAGCGCACAATATGAGTTTGCGCTCGCCCTGCTCGATGCGCTGCGGCAAAAGGGTATCCATACCGCGCTTGATACCTGCGGCCAGTGCGAACCCAAGCAATTTGAAACCCTTGTCGGGATGGCGGACATGGTGCTGTATGACCTGAAGCATATGTCCGCGGAAACACACAAGGCGCTTACCGGTGTGGATAACCGCCTGATTCTAAAAAACTTCTATACCCTTGCCGGGCTGGGCGTACCGGTTGAGGTGCGCGTGCCGGTGATCCCCGGGTATAACGATGATGATATCAACCTGGCCGCCACGGCGCGTGCCGTACGGGAACAGGGGCATATCCAGCGAGTGATACTGCTTGGCTATCATGCGCTGGGGCTTTCCAAGATTATAGCATTTGACCAACATGGCAGGAACCTGGGCATAACGTCGCCGTCCGGCGTACGGCTGCGGTCCCTTGCCGAACAATTCGAGAACATTTCCGGCGTAAAAACCATCTACCGCTAAGGGGGTATCTTTATGGCTATGCCAACATATGCGCAGCGCATTAACATACTTACACAGCGTAAACACGAATACACAGCGGAGAAGCAGCGTGTGAACGGCGCGATGGACTACGACGACCATGCGCTGATCCTTCCGCCCGAAGAAAAGCGCAAGCTCGTTACCGCGATATCGGGCTCCGGTATGCTGATCAATGATGTTGTTTTCAACGATACGGTAATCAAACCGAACCATCCCAACGGCAGCTTCTACGGCCCGCTCGGGCAGGGAGAAAACTTCAGGAATTTCCTGCTGTCGCATCCTCCCTTTATCGATCCCATGAGCGCGCTTGCCGGCGCCTATATGGTCAACTTCACCGCCTATCGTACCGATAGCAATCCCGACCTGAATTATGATGCGCTGAAACCGAACATCGAGAAGTATCAGCTTGTCCCGGGACTGCTGGGCAACCAGCACCTGTGCCAGGACCTGCAGATCCTGCTGGACCTCGGCCTGGACGGCCTACGCCGGAAGATCAGCAAATATCGTGCGATCAACGATCAGACGCATTATGATTACTATGACGCCCTGACCATGGTGGTAGAGGGAATACAGGGCTGGATTATGAACAACGCGCTGGAAGCGCTCCGCATGAGCGGGCAGGAAGACGACGATGAAATCCGCGCCCATCTGGTGCATCTGTATGATATGAATGTCAAGCTGGTTCATGAGGTGCCCGAAACGTTTGAAGAGGCATGCCAGCTCATGCTCTGGATGCAGATGGCATGCCGCATGTACAACGGCAGCGCCTCCCTCGGTCGCCTGGATACGCTGCTCAAGCCCTATTATGACCGAGAATCCGCCGCCGGCACGCTGTCGGATGAGGACGCGGTATTCTATATCGCCTGTATGCTGCTGCGGGATACCTCCTATGTGCAGCTGGGCGGCTACGACGAGGACGGAAATGACACCACCAGCAAGGTGTCCTATCTGGTGCTGGAAGCCGTTCACGCGCTCAGGCTGCCGTCCAACGTAGGCGTTTCCGTGGGCACGGGGATCGACAGGGAGCTGCTGCGCCGCTCCGTGGAATATCAGTTTATCGATAAAACCGGTAATCCGCGCTTTGTGGGCGTGGAATCTCTGGTCAACGGCTTGGTGAAAAACGGCGATGTGCCCATCGAGGTCGCCCGTATGCGCACAAACGCCGGATGCCACTGGCTTGCCATCCCCGGCAGGGAGTTTTCGCTGATGGATTGCGTTAAGATTAACTTTGCGGTGCCCTTCCTTATTGCGCTGCGTGAGGCGGTTGCAAAGTATGGCGCACCGACAACCGATCAAATTATTGCGATCTACCGCAAGCATTTGAAGGTCTGCATCGACACGCTTGCCATGGGCTTTGACTTTACGTATGACAACCAGATTCATAACTGTCCGGAGCTGCCGCTGTCGCTGATGTGCCACGGAACCATCGAAAAAGGCCTGGATGCGTCCAACGGCGGCGTGGAGTTCTATCGCTGGTGTATAGACGGCTCCGCGATCGCGGTGGTGGCGGATTCGCTGGCGGCTATCGAGAAAAACATCATCAAGGAATGCCGGTATACCTACAAAGAGCTGCTGGCGTTCCTGGATAACGACTGGGCGGGCGAAGCGGGAGAAAAGGCGCGGCTGTTCTTTGCCGGCACCGATAAATACGGCAAAGGCGGCACGGCTGCCGACGAATACGCGAAAATACTTTCCAACCTATTCACGCTGGAAGTGCTTGCGACACGCACGCCCAAGCATGGTTTCAAGATGCTGCCCGGGTTGTTCTCCTGGGCCTATACGCTGACGATGGGCAATACGCTGGGCGCAACGCCCAACGGCCGTAAGGCAGGCACGCCGATCTCCCATGGCGCGAACCCCAATCCCGGTTTTCGGCAGGACGGCGCGGCAACGGCCATGTCCTGCGCCATCGCGTCGGTGCAGCCCGGCTGCGGCAATACAGCGCCCATGCAGATTGAGCTGGAGCCCACCATTGGCCGGGAGGACGGCGGCGTGGAATACCTTATGGCGCTCATAGAGGACCATTTCGCAAAGGGCGGTACGCTGATCAACATGAATATTATCGACGCCGACAAGGTGCGCGCGGCGCATAAGGACCCGTCCCTCTATCCCGATCTTATCGTGCGCGTTACCGGATTCAGCGCGTACTTTGCAAGCCTGTCTCCCGCGTTCCGCCAGTTGGTGGTGGATCGTATCCTGGATCGCGAGATATCCTGATCCCGCAAACACAATCAGTATAGCGCAACCAGACATTTGGAGGAGTATTTATGAAGCGTTCCTATGTAAACGAAACCATTTCGGAGGCTATCGCCCTGTTTTACAAGCATGGCTGGCATCTGCCGCCTTTCGCGTTTTTTACGCCGGAAGAATGGCGCATGAAGGGCCGCGATTACAATCCGGTTCGGCGCTGCATGCTGGGTTGGGATATGACGGATTTTGGCAGCGGGGATTTTGAGAAGATCGGCCTTTTCCTGTTTACGCTACGCAATGGGGTGGAAGGATCAGCGGCGGATCCAAAGACCTATGCGGAAAAGCTGATGGTCGTCAGGGTAAATCAAAAGACACCCTTCCACTTTCACTGGAAAAAGACGGAGGATATCATCAACCGCGGCGGCGGCGTATTGAAGCTCAGGTTTTTCTCCTGTGATGAAAACGATGCGATCAACGATAAGCCGATTAACCTTCTCACGGACGGAAGAGACATAACCCTGATGCCGGGCGCGGTAATAACCCTCAAGCCCGGAGAATCCGTCACCATACCCACGCGCGTGTATCACGAGTTTTGGGCGGAAAACGATACCGCTGTCGTTGGCGAGGTGTCGCAGGTCAATGACGACAAAACGGATAACCGTTTTCTGGAACCCGCGGGGCGTTTTCAGACTATCGAAGAGGACGAACCTGCCAAATACCTGCTGTGCAACGAATATCCGCAGGCATATTAGGAAACCGCTGATGGATTGGGCATGGAGGATGGGAATATGAAAAACAGCGAACTGTTTGAACTGCGCAAGAAAGTTGGAAATCTAAACTCGCTTTTCGGGATCACGGATTATGTACTCAACGACGGGCCCGGCAAGGGCGTACGCATATTCGATGTCCGCAACGGTAACGGCCTGGAGCTGCATATTGCCGCCGACCGTGGGCTGGATATTCCGCAGCTTTCCTTTCACGGGATCAACATGGGTTTCTGCTCCAAGGTTGGCATGCGTCATCCTTCCTTTTATGCCGAAGACGGCGTGCGCGGATTTCTCAAGCAGTTCAACGCCGGCATGCTGACCACCTGCGGCATCACCTACGCCGGTTCGCCCGGCGAGGATGAGGGCCGCAAACTTGGCCTGCACGGACCTTACGATAACACGCCGGCGCAGGGTGTGGCGGCATATCAGGCCTGCAACGGGGATGAAATTCTGTTGAAGGTTGCCGGCAGCGTGAAGGAAACCTGCGTGTTTGAGGAGCATATGCGGCTGGATCGGGTGATCACGGTGTCTACCGAGTGCAATCAGATCGCAATTCACGATACGGTGACCAACCTGGGGTTTGCGGATACGCCGCTGATGCTGGTATACCATGTCAATTTCGGGTATCCGATGCTGGATGAAGGTGCAGAGGTTTATACCAATGCCGCCAGTATTATCCCCCGCGACGGGATTGCCGCAAAAGGGCTGCACCAAAGCGACGCTATCGAGCAGCCCACCATTGGCCGGGAGGAGGAATGTTTTATGCATTCCGATTTTGCGGGCCCGCAAGCATCGGCAATGCTGTACAACAAAAAGCTCGGTATCGCGGGCATTGTTTCGTTCGATGCCGAAGCCTTTCCCATCCTGTGCCAGTGGAAGTGCATGCGGGCAGGCGACTATGCGCTGGGGCTTGAGCCGACGATGGCCGGGGTGGAAAACCGCAGCGTTGCGCGAAAAGAAGGCCGCCTGACAATGCTCAAACCGGGAAAAACAAAGGCATTTGATATCCGGCTCCGCTTTATTGATGATAAAGAACAAATCGCAGGGATCATCAGGGAAATGCAGTAGCAACGCCCGCAGAGTGCTTTGCTGTCCACGGCAAGATTGATCTATGGTAAATAGATAAATATTGTTTCTTAACGTCACCCCCGTATCGATACGATGCGGGGGTGATGCTTGCACAGCGACGATCGGAAAATCGTGATTTCCAAAGCCGGCACGGTGTGCGCGGGCCGACGCATCAGCGGCTATGGTATAATTCTCTATGAAAAATCCGCAGAAATTGAATGGACATGAAATTTCAGCTTTCTTTTGTAACGAAATGAGCGTTTTTGCTACTAAGTAAGGGAAGGAGGGGATAGGGTGGATGATTTCAATGCCGTGTACGAGGCATACCATGAAATGGTCTATCGGTTTATATACCGGCTGTGCCAAAACCAGAGCCTCAGCGAAGAGCTGACGCAGGAAACCTTTTATCAGGCCATGCGCGGCTGGGAGCGTTACCGCGGCGACAGCGGCGTATCCACCTGGCTGTGCTCGATTGCCAAACGCATCTATTACACGGGCATTAAGCAAGCGCCGACCCAACCCCTGAACGAAACCATCCCGTCCCCGGATACGGACATCGCGGAGGCGCTGCTTGACAGCGACCGGCGGATGATCGCGCTGCGTATGCTCCATCACCTGCCCGAGCCGTATCGGGAGATCTTTACCCTGCGCACGTTCTGTGACTTAAGCCATAAACAGATTGCCGCGCTGTTTGGCAAATCGGAAAGCTGGTCCAGAGTGACCTATTATCGGGCTAGGCAGATGCTGCAGCAAGCCATGAAGGAGGCTGAACAGGAATGAATAACGATTGCAATATCGTGCGCGACCTGATGCCGCTGTATATCGACGGCGTGGCCAGCGAAGAAAGCAAACAGTATATAGAAGCGCATATCAAACAGTGCGCACAGTGCAAAACCTATCTGGAAGGCATGCGGGCGGCGCTTCCCGCAGCGCCTAAAAAGCGCGGAGCGGAGGAAGAAGCGGCGTTTGACCATGCGGCGGATATGCTGAAAAAAAAGCACCGCAGACGTGTGTGGCGCAATGTGCTGATCGGCATCCTGATCGGCGTGCTGGTAATGGTGGGCGGCTATGTCGGATGGACAGAACTAGCTGTGAAGTATAACGCGGAGCTGCCTGTCGACGCATACGGCGTTTTTCTTACGCAGCTGGCCAACGGTAAGGTGATCGTAAGCATTGATTATCAAGGCTCCAAGCGCATTATGGGTACCGTGATACGCGATACCGAGGAGGCGGATTCGGAGCATCCGGACGGTCTGCGTACCCTGCGGATCTGGATGGAGACGACCATTATTCCCCAAACCATGATCGCGGCAAACCGCAACGGCCCCACAACCGTGATTGACGATATCGACCAGCTGGACGTCATTTGCGTCGGTGAGCACAGCGATACGATCCTGTGGCGGAAAGGCGACTCGATTGCGCAGGCGTCGGATGCAATGGAAGCCTATTATGCGGCCGATGATTTACGATGGGACTATTTTATGGAGTGGAACAGGGCGCAGAATAACGGAGCGATCGGCGAGGATGCGCAGGAAATCAATGATACGCTGGATTCCATGTCCGAAACCGTGCAGCATCTGCGGCTTGCCGTGCCGGAGTGGCAATAATTCACCATAAATCAACACGCTGCCAATCAGACTGCGGCTATATACCGAGGCGTCCCTGCCGGAAGCGCTCCATCAGATCAAAGGCGATGCTTGCCGTTGAGTCGATGGCCGGGATTTCCGCACGGCGGAACCATCGGGCGTCCGACAGCTCGCTTTGCTGGAGCGTGATTTCCGGCGAACCGTCCAGCTCGGCGGTGAAACCCAACATCAGGCTTTGGGATAAGCCCCAGGGCTGGCTGGCAATATAGCGAATGTTCTTCACTGTAAGCCCAACCTCTTCCAGCACCTCCCGCCGCACGGCCTGCTCGGCTGTTTCACCGATTTCTACATAACCGGCGACAAGCGAATACTTACGCCAG
>DAOPIR010000097.1:2794-10905 GCA_035399245.1 Candidatus Limiplasma sp. | reverse complement strand
TATGCACTGGCGAGGCTGCGCTTCAAGGGCAGTAATTTCATCATCATGTTCATTATCGCGCTGCTGATTATCCCCATCGAATCCATCGTCATTCCGATGCTGCTGATGGTCAACAGCTGGGGCATTGTAGACACGTATATCGTGCAGATCCTGCCCTTTATCGCCGATCCGCTTTACATCTTCCTGCTGTATCAGTTTTTCCGCGATCTGCCCAAAAGCCTGGAGGAAGCGGCCATTATCGACGGGCTCAGCTACTTTGGCATCTACCGCTACATCACCATTCCGCTCAGCAAGCCCGCGCTGGTGTCGGTGGCTATATTGGCAAGCATTGCCCGTTGGGGCGAGTTCCTGTGGCCGCTGTTGGTTACCCGCGTATCCACATACCGGCCGCTGACGGTCGCCATGCAGCAGCTGTTTTCCATCGACCCGAAGTACTGGGGCGATATCTTCGCCTTTGCCACCATGATGACGCTTCCCCTGCTGATCATCTTCATCATATTCCAGAAGCACTTTGTGGAATCGATCGCACGCACGGGCATCAAAGGCTGACGTAAAGGATAAAGCATATGAACCGTATCAAACGGGATACCCCTACCCCGGCTACGACCGCTGTGCCTGCGTGTGCGCACCGGCATGCGTACCATATGATGCCGCCGCAGGGATGGATGAACGATCCCAACGGATTTATCTTCTATCAGGGTCAATATCATCTGTTTTATCAGCACTATCCCTATGCGCCGCAATGGGGGCTGATGCATTGGGGCCACTGCGTGAGCGACGACCTGATCCGCTGGAAGCCGCTGCCCCTTGCGCTGAAGCCGGATCATCCCTATGACGAAAACGGATGCTTTTCCGGCTCCTCCCTTGTGCACGGCGGTAAGCTGTACGTGTTTTACACGGGCAACGCGGCGGACGGGCGGCAAACGCAATGCCTGGCCGTGAGCGCGGACGGCGTGCATTTCGAGAAATACGAAAACAACCCCGTCATCCCAAGCCCGCCGGATTTTATCAAGCCCAACCAGTTCCGCGACCCCTGCGTTTTTTGCCGCAACAACCGATACTACATGGTGGCCGGTGCGGAGGGCAAGGATCATCATGGGCAGGCGCTTGTGTACGTATCGGACAATCTGCTGGACTGGGCCTATCTTGCATCCATCACCACCGGCCAATCCCCCATGGGCTATATGTGGGAATGTCCCAACATGATTTTTGTGGACGATCAGGCCGTGCTGATGCTCTCGCCGCAGGGAATGACGGATCATCCCCAGTTTGACAACAGCGGGGATACCGGATTTTTTGTCGGGCATTTTGACGCCGATACCGGCGCGTATACCCATGGCGAATTCCACAAGCTGGACTACGGTTTTGACCTGTACGCCACCCAAACCACCAAGGACACGTCGGGGCGCTGCCTGGTAACCGCCTGGATGAGCACATGGGCCACCCCGACGCCCACCAAGGCCTGCCAATGGGCCGGCAGCATGATCCTGCCCAGGGAAATGCGCTTTCAAAACGGCAAGCTCACCTTCCATCCCGTACGAGAGCTTACACGCTACCTGTCGCCGGTTACCACGGTGACCGATATTGCCTGCGGCCGGCTGCACCCCCTGCGGGGCAGCGTGTGCCGGCTGGAGCTCCTTGCCCAGAACGCGGACTTTGCCATCCGCCTGTTTTGCTCGCCCGACGGCACGGAATATACCGCCTTATCCTACAGCGCACAGCAGCGCACCCTCAGCCTGGATCTCAGCCGATCCGGCGAGGATGCGCGCGGTACCCGCAGCGTTGCCCTGTCCGACGCCACGGAGCCCGTACGGCTGGACCTTTATCTGGATCGCTCCTCCCTTGAGGTTTTCATCGGGGAAGGCGAGCAGGTCATGTCCGCGCGGGTGTTTCCCCATCAGGCATCCGACGGAATTCAGTTTTTCGGCGACGCGATGCTTACGCGGCTGTCATTGTGGAAGATCAACATTCCGGAGGAATCCGCAGCCTTTTTATTGTCCGGCCACAGCCAATCCAACTGCAATGCTGTAACCCCCGTATGAACAGCATTGCTTTTTATATATCCGCAGGTTTCATCCGGCTGCATCAGCCAATCATCCGTGCTGTTGACAACGCTGACGTGCAGCCAGTTGCCGCTTACGGCCAGCACCCGCACGATTGTGTTTGCGGGCAGGTTTTCGATGGTTTTGGCCGCGATACCCGCCTGCTGTTTAAGCGCCGTGTTATCCTTCAGCTTTGCCATGCACGGCACGATGTAAACGGCCACGCTCTTGAGGTTTTCATCGTAATCCACATAGTTGCTGGACATGTAGCCCTCCGTCGTGCCGACGCGCACATGATACCAGGGGAAGCTGGTCCCCGGCTGCGTATCCAGCACCTGTACCAGCGTACCCTGCCGATACATCCCCAGGTCCTTGGAGTGCGAGGATGTCTTTTCCCGCAGATGCACATTGCCGCTGATACCATACCCCTCAGGTATAACGGCGGACGCCTGCGCCGCGGCCCTGCAGGCTTCCTCTGTTCTCGGGAAGGCCGCAATATCGACATATTCCAGAAGGCTCGGCGCCAGCGTAAGGTACTGCGTCTGTTCCTCCGTGCCGTCTTTGGTAACGGTAACGCGGTACCAGCCGGAATATTGTGTGTTGTCGCCCGAATCGATCACGAGCGTCGTCTGGTTTGCCAGATCGGTATCGCAGTATTCCAGTAAGCGGCATATCATAACCGTGTCTGAATCCAGCAGGCTGGCCTGCACCAGCTTACACTGAAAGCTCTCCTCCTCGGTCGATGAAACCGGATAGCGGATGGAATAGCGGTCCTTGTTGCTGTTATAGGTGATATACAGCTCCCGATCAGGCAGCAGCGCGGTTTGGCTGATCGGCACCACCTGCCAAACCTTCGTTTTGGCATCCAGCAGCAGCATCACCAGCAGCCGGTCGTCTCCGTTGGCAAACGCCGCCAGGCCGGTGCCCGCGTAGGCATCATTACTGTAAAGCGGCTCGTTCTCGTGGTACGTGCCGGCCAGGCATGTCCACCCCTGCAGATTGGGATCGGCAAATACATCCGCCAGCGCATCGGGCACCGCTCCCACAAACTCGTAGATCGTGGTTTGATCCTTTCCGTTGCGCATCATGCCGCAGCGGCTGGTAATACCTTCTGGCAGTGCAAACGTCGTGCCTTCCCGAATCAGGCCGAAGTCCTCAAACGCCGCGTCACGCCATGTGGAGATCTCCTCCGACCAGAGGCTTTCCTCCCCGTAGCAGGAAAAGAACAGGTCGTCCAGTGCCTGCGCAGGGGTATAATCCTCCGACGCAAGGCCGCTTTGCAGCGAGGCGTTCATTTGGATATCGCCGCATTGCTCAATGGTCTCAGCCAGCGCGGCCCTGCTTTGCGCGTTCCACATATCAAACCAGTCGTTATCGTCAATGGCGTGCAGCATATAGCGAACGCTGTATTCGGACGCCTGCGACGCATACAGGGAAACAAACGGCGATTGATCCCTGCTGATGCTCAGGTCGTCCTCATCGATATTAATCCAGTACATCCAATCCGCCCGCTTGCTGCAAAACACAGCCCAGGTATCGTTCATATCCGAAATATCGTAGGTAAAGGTCAGCACTTCCGCCTGCGTGTATGCATATTCCTCCACCAGCAGATTTTGAACCGTTTGAAGTACCGCGCTTTCATCCGCCTGCTCCGCGTACGCTGGAGCGCACAGCGTCAGCGCCAGCAGGATACATACGATCAGTTTTTTCATGTTTATCCCTTTCCGTCAGCCGTTTCCCGGGCCGTCCAGCCGCAGCACCTCGCCGTCGGCCGTCGCGATATCCGCGTCATAGCTATGTCCGTCGTTAATGCTAAAGAATATAAATGCCCAGTAACCCTCCTGATAATCAATATTGACATCGAAATTCGAGCGATCCTGCGTATCGATGCCATATTGATCCTGTATCGCATCTAACGCGATATCCAGCGCGGTATTCAAGTCCAAAGCCCCCGCCAGCGGCAGATAGGACAGCGTGTTGCCCGGCTGCGCGCCCACGGCGCGGAAGCCGTAGGCCTGTTCCAGATACGATGCCGCCGACACGTCCTTTTCCGCCGTGAAGAACGTGAGTACAAGCGCCATGCAGGCCAGCACCGCAATCACGGTCATCAGCCATTTGGCGGTATGTCCGACGTTAAGGATACTGCGCACGCGGTTTTGCAGCTTCTTTCCCGTCATGGTCATGCCGGTTGCCAGCACGCCCACGCCCGGCGCATAGCGCTTGGACGCCGCCAGCACCAGCGTATTGGTATAATTGCGCCGATCCTCAGGCGAAAGGGGCTCCACCACACGGCTGTCGCAGGCCAGCTCCCCGTCCGTACGGCTCATAAACGCCGCCGCCCATACCAGCGGATTAAACCAGTGGATGATGCAGCACACCAGCCGCAGCGCGCTGAACCAGTGGTCCTTCCCCTTATAATGGCACACTTCATGGGTGAGCACATGCACGGCTTCCTGTGGCGCGGCGGTCAGCGGCAGGGCGATATACGGACGGAATACCCCCACCAGGCAGGCGCTTGGCAGCGGATCCACAAACCAGACGGGGATCGCCTTCACCTTGCGCTGTTTGCACACCTCCAGATACTGCTCCTGCAGCTTTCCCGAAATCCGCTCGATCCGGTTAACCTTCAGCTTGCGGCGGAACCGCACGTTGGCAATCCCGAAAATCAGCGCCACAACGCCCGCGCCATACAGGTAGACGCGCATCAGCTGTTTGGACAGCGTACCGAAAAACAGTCCGTCCGCAATGGCAAGCGAGCCCTGATAAATCAGCGAGCTCTTATCGTCGCGCGTTGCCCGCCGGAGCGAATCAAACGCGTCCTCGATGCGCACCCGTATCTGCCCCGCGATGGGACGGATGGCCTGATCCTCCAGATAGGTCGGGCGCAGCGCATTGATGTAGGGATTGCCCAGTGCCAACGGGCACAGCAGGCGAATGGCGATCAGCAGCCACAGGCAATAGATCAGGCGGTTGCCCAGTGGTTTTCTAAGAAATTTACGGATGATGATCATCAGGAGTATGGCGACGCTCGCCATGAGGTTGGCTTCCAGCAAAAAGTTGTATATCGTTGCGGTACGCATAATCTCCCCCCTGTGCTTTGGGTTTTGGTTCGTTTCACCCGGTCGTCCGCATCCCCGCCGCATGCGGAGGCGCGGAAACGGATCAGGCATACAATCGGTCAGCCGTTGCCTTCATCGGGGCCGGCTATGTAGAGGACATCGCCGTCGGTCGCGTGCACGATCACATCGTAGCAATCATTGGGATCCGAATCGATGCGGAACGAAAACTGCCAGTACGGTGTCTGAAAGCTGTCGTCTGGCGAGGATCCCGTGGATACAAAGCCGTACAGGATATAAAAGCGGGTCATATTACTTTCCTGATAGCGGCTCACAATGGCCTGTATCCCCAGGTTCAGCGCCGTGTCAACGTCCATCACATCGGCTGTCGGCGTGGTGAACAGGCTGTTGTTCGGCGCCAGGTTTTCTGTTTTGAAGTCCTGCAGGGTCACGATGGGCACATCGGCCGCCGCGGTTGTGGTTTCGCCCAGCCAATAGCGCAGCATGGCGGAATCCGTGTGGAAGCTTACCATCCGCACCTCCGGCAGCACCTGCAGTGTGATCAGATACGCAGTGTCGCTGACGCTGTTTACACCGTAAAACGACACAAATCGCTCCTCGCCAATCGCGCCTTCGCCTGAAAAGTGCAGTGCATCGATCGAGTTTTCAATCGCGGGCTGGTTGGCCTCCCAGAAGCTGATGATATACGCCGCCACTTCCTCCTGCCTGGCGGTATCCCCACTGTACAGGTTGTCTGCCGCACTGGCACGATCATAATCGGAAGGAACAAAGAAATCGGTAATCGTACCGTCCTTGAGCAGCGTCAGGGTAACGGGCATATCGTCGATCGTTTCCATTGCCTGCACCTCATACGACGTGTCGCTTTCACTTGCGTACCACTGCACATCCGTCAAATTAAGCGCCAGCGTACCTTCATTGAAAAACGTCTTCGCAAACGCTATCGCATCGTCCGTGCTCTCCAGCGGCTGTGGCTGTACATAATCCGTGCTTGTGCTGACGACAGGCATATCGGGATATGCGTAATACTCCGCCGTAAAAAACGCGGCGGCAAGCGCCAGGCAGGCTAACGCCGCCACAATGGTCCCCAGCCATTTTACGATGTGCTCGTCGTTGAGGATGCTGCGCACACGATGCTGCAGCTTTTTGCCTGTCATGGTCATGCCGGTTGCCAGCACGCCCACGCCCGGCGCGTACCGCTTGGCCGCCGCCAGCACCAGCGTGTTGGTATAGTTTATGCGGTCGTTTGCGGACAGCTTGCGCACCACGCGGCTGTCGCAGGCCAGTTCGCCGTCCGTACGGCTCATAAACGCCGCCGCCCACACCAACGGGTTAAACCAATGGATGGTGCAGCACACAAGCCGCAGCACGCTCACCCAGTGATCCTTCCCCTTGTAATGGCACACCTCATGGGTGAGCACATGCACGGCTTCCTGCGGCGCGGCGGTCAGCGGCAGGGCGATATACGGGCGCAGCACCCCCACCAGGCACGCACTTGGCAGCGGATCCACGAACCACACGGGAATCGGCTTTGCCTTGCGCTCTTTGCACACCGCCAGGTATTGCTCCAGCAGCTTGCCGGATATCCGCTCGATGCGGTTGGCCACCATCCGCCGCCGGTAGCGGACATTGGAGGCCACGAAAAACAGCAGCACCGCACCCGCGCCGTACAGATAAATGCGCATCAGCTTTTTGCTCAGCGTTCCGTAGTCCATTCCGGCTATGATCCTGCTGGCGCTTTTGAAAACAATGGAGTTCTGGTTATGGTAAGTTTGATTTTCGATATCGTCCGCCGCATCCGTAAACCGAACCTTGATCTGCCCCGCAATGGGACGGATACCCTGGTCGGACAGATAGGTCGGGCGGAACTCGTTGATGTAGGGATTGCCCAGTGCCAGCGGGCACAGCAGGCGGATGGCGATCAGCAGCCACAGGAAATAAATCAGACGGTTACCCAGAGGCTTTCGAAGCAGTTTGCGGATGATGATCATCAGGAGTATGGCGATACTCGCCATAAGATTGGCTTCCAGCAAAAAGTTGTAGATCGTTGCTGTACGCATAATTTCCTCCCTACGGTTCGGGTTTTTGTTCGTTTTTTTTGACCATGTCGAGGATCGCCTGCATTTCCTCCACATCGGCCTCGCCCGAATCCACCAGATTGCTGATTAAAAGCGACAGGTTGCCCGAAAAGACACGGGAGAGAAACTTGCGCGTCTGCTCGGCGGTCGCCTGCTCGCGGGTGATCTTCGGCGAGTACATCTTGATGCTGCCGGAGGTATCCACCGTAATGGTGCCCTTGCTCTCCATTCGTTTTAGCAGGGTGATCACCGTATGGCGCGTCCAGCCTGTGGACGGCTCCAGTATTTTGGTAATTTCCGGCATGGATCGCGGGTGCTCGTCCCACAGCACCTCGATAATCTTCCATTCGGCATCCGTAAGCTGCAACGGCATGCAAATCATCCTTTCCAGATCGGCAGTAGACACTTGTTTACCATTAGTATACACGTGTCTACCACGGTTGTCAACAACGTTTGATAATCTGCCGGTTTTTGGTTGACATATGCACCTCCATATGGTAGAATTTTTTCTCGGTAACAGTTGTTGCCAAAACGCCGGGAAGTGGCGGCGGAACTTGCGCCTGTAGCTCAGCTGGATAGAGCAACGGCCTTCTAAGCCGTGGGTCAAGGGTTCGAATCCCTTCAGGCGTGCCAGTATGGTGGGTATGGTTCAGTCGGTTAGAACGCCAGATTGTGGATCTGGAAGTCGTGGGTTCGAATCCCACTACCCACCCCATTTTTTATTTTGGGGTATCGCCAAGCGGTAAGGCACGGGACTTTGACTCCCGCATCGTAGGTTCAAATCCTGCTACCCCAGCCACGTCGCCGCGGGCTGCGCTTAGTTCGCAGCGACTTTTTTTTTGCGAAAAAAAGTCACGGTTCACCCCGCTCCGCCGCGGCTCCTTCTCGCATTGAAGCAGGCTTCAATGCGCTTTTTT
>DAOPIR010000097.1:0-2694 GCA_035399245.1 Candidatus Limiplasma sp. | reverse complement strand
TTTCATTGGCAGTTATTTGCTTTCGGCTTTGGAAAATGCCTGTCCTGATTCATAACGATCGGTACGGCAATTCTCTTCCAAAACCGGCTGTTTTTTTATGGTATGAAACTTGACGATTCGTTCATATCTTGTTCATAAATCGATTGATTTATGGTCATAACTGCGTGCTACCTTGAGTATAGTTCAGTCAGGCAGAAAAACGGCAGCCGCGCACCCCACGCGTCGGCAGGCCGCGCGCGCTGGGCGGCGGTTTCGCCCCTCCATACGCACCTCCTGGCAACTGGATAACATGAGGAGGTCCGGGAATGATCGAAGTTAAACATCTTACCAAAAACTACGGTCGTCATACCGCGGTCAACGATTTGTCCTTCACGGTAGAAAAAGGGCAGATCTATGGCTTTCTGGGGCCAAACGGCGCCGGCAAAACCACGACTATGAGTATCATGACCGGATGTCTGGCCGCCACATCGGGACAAGTAACGATCGACGGGCATGACATCTTCGAGGAAGCGCAGGAAGCCAAAAAGCTGATCGGCTATCTGCCGGAGCAGCCGCCGCTGTACCTCGACCGTACGCCGAAGGAATATCTCACCTTTGTCGGCCGCGCCAAAGGCGTGCCGTCGGCAGAGCTGAACGGGCAAATCGACAAAATCATGCACATCACGCAGATTGACAGCATGAAAGATCGCCTGATCAAAAACCTGTCCAAGGGCTATAGACAACGCGTAGGCATCGCGCAGGCGCTGATGGGCAATCCCGAAGTGATCATTCTCGATGAGCCGACCGTAGGCCTCGACCCACGCCAGATTATCGAAATCCGCGAGCTGATCGCAAAGCTGGGCAAGGATCACACCGTAATCCTTTCCAGCCATATTCTGTCCGAAGTGCAGGCCATTTGCCAGACCATCCTGATTATCTCCAACGGCAAGCTGGTTGCCTGCGATACGCCCGAAAACCTGGAAAACCTGTTTGCGGGCACGGCCACGGTTACCGTTACGGCCGACGCGACGCGCAGCGAGCTGCAGAAAATTATCGAGCAGGCACAACCGGGCGCCGATGTGGAAACGCTGCCCGGCAACGAGGGCCATGCCACAGCCAAGATCAAGGCCGAAAAACCCGAGGAGCTGTGCCGCAGCCTGTTCTTCGCGTTTGCGCAGCAAAACAAGGCGATTACCCAGCTGACCACGTCCAAGGCGAGTTTGGAGGATATCTTCATTGAGCTGACGGCGGCCGATAAAGCCGAAACGTCCGCTGTGCCCCCTGCGGAAACACCCGCCGACCAACCTGCCGATACACAGGAAAAGGAGGGAACATCCGCATGAAAGCCATTTTCCGCCACGAGCTGTCCTCGCATTTTCAAAGCGTAACGGGCTATGTGTTCGGCGCGTTTATGCTGCTGTTCACAGGCATCTACTGCATGGTGATCAACCTGAAGGTAGGCTATGCGAACTTTGAATATGTGCTGGGCTCCATGAGCTTTGTGTACATTATCGGGATCCCGATCTTAACCATGCGCACCATCGCCGATGAGCGCAAGCAAAAAACGGATCAGCTGCTGTATTCCCTGCCGCTGACCATGACCAAGGTCGTCGTCGGCAAATACCTTGTACTGCTGATCATGCTCTTGATCCCCACCGCCATCATCGCATTCTATCCGCTGATCCTTACCGCGTTTGGCAGCGTATACCTTCCGGCGGCTTACGGCACGCTGGTCGGGTTCTTCTTCCTGGGCGCGGCGCTGGCCGCCATCGGCATGTTCGTATCCTCGCTGATGGAAAATCAGGCAAGCGCAGCCGGACTTTGCTTTGCAATCATCCTGATGGATTATTTCATCTCCAGCCTCGCGGGCTACGTATCCACCACGGCCTTTGCATCGTTTATCGCCTATGCGGTCGTGCTGGTCGCACTGGGTGTGATCGTGCGCCTGCTGACCAAAAACACCTTCGCCGCGATAATGAGCGCGCTGGTACCGGGCATCGCCCTGGTGATCACGTACGGCGTAACGCCCAGCAGCTTTGAGGGAAGCTTCCCTGCGGTGATGGAACAGCTTTCGCTGTTTGACCGCTTCTATGTATTCTCAGACGGAGTCTTTGATATTAGGGCGCTGGTATTCTTCGCGTCCATCGTGATGGTATTCCTGTTCCTGAGTGTGCAGTCCATGGAGAAACGGAGGTGGAACGGATGAAAAAGATGAAGAAGCCCAACCTGAAAGGGTTTTTCCACAACATCGGGACGTCGCTGAAAACGTCCACTGTCAAGATCGGCGGATACAGCGTGTTTGCGGTGATCATCGTCATCGCCATCGCCGTTGCCGCAAACTACTTCATCAACGCGCTTCCTTCCACTGCCACGCAGCTGGATATGACCGCCAATCAACTGTATTCCGTATCGGATCAGACCAAAAAGGTGGTTGGCAATCTGGAAGACGATGTAACGGTATACTGGGTTGTCCGCACCGATTACGAGGACGCCTATCTGGAAACCATGCTTGATATTTACGACGGACTGTCCACCAAGCTTACGGTTGTGAAAAAGGATCCGGACGTCAACCCCGCGTTTGTCAAGCAGTACTCCGACACCACGGAGGATAACAGCCTCATCGTCGTCTGCGGCGACCGCAGCAAATATGTGTCCTCCGACGATATCTACGAGTACGATTACTCCAATTACTATTATTCCGGTAGCTATGACGTC
>DAOPIR010000096.1:0-10915 GCA_035399245.1 Candidatus Limiplasma sp. | reverse complement strand
TTGTTAATTCGCTTCATCTTTTGTAACATTTTTGCAGTCTACATCACATATTTCCCACAACAGGGCCGTTATTCTGCTTTCAGTTCCACCTTGGGCTCGTGATACTCAGCGCCCTCATTATAGAACACCTGTTCCGGCGGTGTTTCCAACAGCTTTGGGTTTTTCAGACATTGCTTCATGATGGTAAACATTTTTGCAAATGTTGCACCCCCGCACACGCGTTCATCTACCGTTACGCCGATGGGAATCGTGGCAAAGCGGACCGGCTTCCCTTTTGCATCCATCTTGAAGCCGCGGTCCGGCGTACCGATTGCCAGAAACGCGCTGGTATTGCCAAAATTATAGATATGATGATACACGCTTTTCAGGCCGATTGACGCATTGTTTGTCAAAAACATACTGGTGTGGAACGGCAGTTCGTCAATTAAAAAGCTCGGTAAAATACCATAGCGATCCAGAAAGCGCGCCGCCCATACAATGATAGAGGTAAGGCCGGGTATCTTCAGCACAACCTTTGCAATTTTTACCGCACCGCCCAGATCGTCTTCCTTGCGGTTTTCCTCCACTTTCTTCAGTACACGCGCACGCACATCGTAGATCGTGTCGCTCGGGTCCAGACGGATTTTGATCGTATTTTCCTTTACGCTGTCGTCTTCGGTATCCACCAGCACGACCAGCGAGCAGGTGAGCTCCGTGCGATTAAAGTACTGCTTGTTAATGATGAAACGATTGATCTCCGGTACCTGCGATATCGCGCGAACATAGGCGGCGATAACCAGTTCCATAAACGTGATTTTGATCTTCTCTGTCCGTGCCTTTTCGGCGATATACCGCATCAGCGGCTCATACTCCAGATCATGGCCCAGGAAAACCATGGCATCGCAGCGCATTGGCATTAAATACGGCATTGCCTCAATAATGGGATCCAGGTTGCGCACGCGACGTCCCTCATGTCGACGTCCAAACACTTTGTGAACTTCCTTTCATTAGTCAGTATAAACGCAATAATTGTATCCTTTTTGCCTGCCATTCGTCAAGGCAGTATTGACCCTGTTCCTGCAGAGGTTTATACTGAAATAAATAAATTTCGGAGGCAGATATATGAAGATTACATCCAAAGCTTTCGGCAAGGATCCCCTGGGCCACGCCGTAACGGAATACACGATGATCAATGCAGCGGGTGCATCCGTATCCGTTATGGATTTGGGTGCGACAGTGACCCGCATCATCATGCCGGATCGCGATGGTAAGCTTGGCGACGTAGCATTGGGCTATGACGATGCCTTGTCCTACATGCAAAAAAGCGGATTTCTCGGCGCGTTGATCGGCCGTTACGGCAACCGTATCGGCGGCGCATGCTTCACGCTAGACGGAATAGATTATCCCCTGCAGCCAAACGACGGACCCAATAACCTGCACGGTGGGCCGGATGGTTTTGGCAAGCGGATGTTTGATGTCAAGGTTACGGACGACGCGCTGGTGTTTTCGCTCATCAGTCCCGACGGCGATCAGGGCTTCCCCGGCACGCTGCAGGTGCAAGCCGTCTACACACTCAGCGATGATCATGAGTTTGCGATCACCTACCGCGCAACAACCGATAAAACAACCATCGTCAACCTGACCAATCACACCTATTTCAATCTGGACGGCCAGAACGCCGGCGATGTAAAAGACTTGACCTTACAGGTGTTTGCCGATTCTGTTACCGAAGCTGACCAGGAATTGATCCCCACCGGCAAGCTTATTCCGGCAACAGATGTGGTATACGGCTTTCAAACGCCCACGCGCGTCGGCGATGTATTGGCCAAGCCGGATGCGGCCATGCAAGGCGCAAACGGTGTGGACTTCAATTTTTGCGCAGGCCGCGACCGCGAGTATAAGCTGATCGCAACGCTGTACTCACCTAAAACCGGACGGGAAATGCAGACCTATACCGATCTGCCCGGCGTGCAGGTATACACAGGTCAGGGCTTGAACCAATCGGGGAAAGGCGGCACAGCCTATCATCCCTACGGCGGCATTTGCCTGGAAACCCAGCGTTATCCCGATGCGATGCACCATCCGCATTTCCCCAGCGTTGTATTGCGCCCCGAAGAAGTATATTACTCAAAAACAGCCTATCGTTTCGCGGTTCGCTGATTATTGACAAGCTGCTATGTTCATGCTAGGATAATCGTATCTTGATTAGAAACGGAGCTGAAAGGATGCGCAAATAGTTCTGCCGCCCTGAACCAAAAGGGAAAGCAACAGCCAGCCTCACAGGCAAGGTTTGTTTGCATGTGGCAGAACAACAGCGCAGCCGAAAGGCTCTGTTTTCTTTTGCCATCCCTTGTGTGAAACAATGAGGTATTCCGATGGCATTATTACAATTTCAAAATGTTACCTTTGCCTACGATGGCAGCTATGATACGATATTTTCTGACCTGACCTTTCAGGCGGACACAGATTGGCGGCTGGGATTGATCGGCCGCAACGGGCGCGGAAAAACAACGCTGCTGCGCATCCTTGCCGGCGAACTGAAAGCGTATGGCAGTATTACCATTCCCCTATGTCCGGTTTTGTTTCCGTTTGCCGTGCAGGACTTCACCCTGCCGACGCAGACCGTAATGCTGCAGCTGGCGCACAACGAACCCGAATGGCGCGTGATGATGGAGTTTAATTTGCTTGGACTCGCTGATGATTTACTGGCACGCCCGTTTTCAACCCTCAGCCGCGGCGAGCAAACCAAGGTGCAGCTGGCAGCGCTATTCGCGCGGGAGGATAGCTATCCGCTGATCGACGAACCCACCAATCATTTGGATTTGCTGGGCCGTGCGATGGTTGCCGACTACCTGTCCAAAAAGCGTGGTTTTCTGCTGGTAAGCCATGACCGCAGCTTTTTGAACCAGTGTATTACCCACACACTGTCGCTTAACCGTTCAACCGTTGCGGTGCAGCGCGGCAACTATGATTCGTGGGAGCGTGAGTTTACACGCAAAAATCAAACCGAGGAAGCGCGTAATATTCAACTGAAAAAAGAGATCGTCCGTCTGCAGGCCAGCGCGCGCAAACAGGCTGATTTCAGCAACAAGGCGGAAAAGGGAAAATTCCATGTCAACGAAAGCGCGGTGGCCGCTGTAGACCGCGGCTATGTTGGCGCGCGGTCTGCCGCGCTGATGAAACGCTCGCTTGCAACACGTGCCAAGATTGACCGCAGCATCGACGAAAAGCAGGAGTTGCTTAAGGACGCAGAACATGTCGGCACGCTGAAGCTGACGCCGCTGTCGCACCCCAAGCAGCGAATCGTTGCCGTTCGTGATGCAGCCGTGCGGTACGCAACCCGCACCGTATGCAACGATATCAGCTTTACCGTGGAGCGCGGCGAATGCGTGGCGCTGGCCGGTCCCAACGGCTGCGGTAAATCCAGCATATTGAAAACGATCTGTGGTCTGTCTCATTCGCTGCAGGGTGAGGTAAGCATCCCCGTTAACCTGATCATCAGCTATGTTCCCCAGTCCACTGATCATCTGCATGGCGAGCTGAACCACTTTATTGCCGAAACCTCCGCCGATGAAACGCTGTTCAAAGCGATCCTGCGCAATATGGATTTTGGGCGTCAGCAGTTTGATAAGGATATCGCCCAGTACTCGAAAGGGCAAAAAAAGAAGCTGCTGTTAGCCCGCAGCCTCTGTGAATCCGCGCATCTGTATGTATGGGATGAGCCGCTGAATTATATTGATGTGTTCAGCCGTGTGCAGCTGGAGGAACTAATTCAAGCGTTTCAACCGACCCTGCTGCTGGTAGAGCATGATCGTGCGTTTCTGGATAGGGTATGCTCGAAGGTCATCCGGCTGTCTCCTTTATGATTCCAACTTTTCCAGCAGGGATTGCGGCGTAAGGCCCGCAAAGCCTTCAATGTTCAGCTCCGCCTTTGGCAAGCGCTCCCGGCTGCCAATCCCCACCGCTTTCATGCCGGCGTTATGCGCAGCTTCAATACCTGCTTCCGCGTCCTCAAACACCACGCACTGTTCCGCCGGAACCCCGATTTCTTCTGCGCCCTTGGCAAAGACTTCGGGGTTCGGCTTGGTTTTGGTAACCTTTGTGCCGTCAATGATGGCGTCGAATAAGTCCTTGATTTTCAGCCTTGTCAAAATCAGCATCGTGTTTTTGCTGGCGCTGCCCAGGGCAATCCGATAGCCGTCGTTACGCGCACTCAGCAAAAACTCTTTTGCACCGGGCAGTATTTCATCTTCCCTCAACTTATTGATATACTGCAGATAAACATTATTCTTTTGCGTGCAATACGTATGTTTCTGTTCCTCCGACATCGTAATGCCGTTGATTTCCAAAATGATTTCCCAGCTGCGGACGCGGCTGACACCCTTTAGGCGCTCGTTATCCTCTTTGGTAAAGTGCAGGCCAAGCGAATCGGCAAGTTCTTTCCATGCCAGGTAATGGTACTTGGCTGTATCCACAATCACGCCGTCCAAATCAAAGATCAGTCCCTTAATCATGCTTTGCCTCCTTCTTTGCCGGTTTGGATATCGGGATTCTATTTTCTGTCAGGCAGTACAAAGCCAACCTTTTTCTTCACCTTGGTCAGCGTTCGCATCGCGCACTGCGATACCACCTCAGCATTACGGCTGAGGATTGTTTGCACGCTTGCTTTATCGGCCATCAGACGATCATACTCGGCTTGAATGGGTTTCAGCGTTTCAATCACGATCTCGGTTACCGTTTTTTTCAGATCACCGTAGCCCTTGCCGTCCATCGTTTCCACCATTTTCTCAATGCTGCAGTCCGACAGCGCCGCCGCAATGGACAGCAGATTGCTCACGCCTGGTTTGTTTTCAGGATCAAAGCGGATTTCCGCATCACTGTCGGTAACCGCGCGCTTGATCTTACGGCGAATATCATCGGGCTTATCCAGCATGCTGATATAGGTATCCTCGGGATCGGATTTACTCATCTTGCGCTCGGGCTCCTGCAGGCTCATCACACGGCTGCCCACCTTGCCGATGTAGGGTTCCGGCACGGTGAACACATCACCGTACAGGCTGTTGAACCGCTGTGCGATATCCCGCGTCAGTTCCAGATGCTGCTTCTGATCCGAGCCGATGGGTACCAGATCCGTTTGGTACAGCAGAATGTCCGCAGCCATCAGCACCGGATAGGTAAACAATCCCGCGTTGATGTTTTCGCCATGCCTGGCGGATTTGTCCTTGAACTGCGTCATGCGCTGCAGCTCGCCCATATAGGTATAGCAATTCAATATCCATGCCAGCTCCGCATGGGCGGGCACCTGGCTTTGGCAATAGATCAGGCTCTTATCGGGATTCAAACCGGACGCGATATACAGCGCCGCCAGCTCGATGGTCCGCCTTCGCAGCTGGGCGGCATCCTGGCGCACGGTAATCGCGTGCATATTGACGATCGCGTAAAAGCAGTCATACGAATCTTCCAGCAGCTTGAAGTTGCGCAGAGCGCCGATATAATTGCCGATGGTCAGGATACCGGACGGCTGGATACCGGAATAGATAATCTGTTTTCTGGGTGCGGTTTGGTCTGGCATTTTTTACTTCCTCCGTATTTCTGGCTGCGCGTCCACATGCTTGACATAGGTATACAGCACATCGGTGATGGCCGCGCCCACATTGGCATACACGCGCAGTATTTTGGCATTGTTGCTGACAAAGGTCGAGGTAATGCGGGAGCAATTCTGCGCAAAGCAGGTATCCAGCGTTTTTTTATGCAGCAGTGTGCCCAGCCCGCGGTTTTGGTCCTCGTTATACAGGCCCATCAGCACGGGATCCACCGTTTGCTCGTCGATCCGCTTAATAATAAACACGCCAATCGGATCCTCACGATGCATCATTTCAAACAGCATGCATCCCTGAGCAAGCATTTGCTTGCTCCAGTTGATATAGCGCGTTGCTGTTTTTTCTGCAGGGAAATACGGATCCATCGAAATGCGATCGCTCTTAAATACGCCTTCCCGAATACGTCCGAAAACGGCTTCCAGCTCCTGTTCCTCCGTCCGCCTGATTACGCTTAGCCCGCGGTCAAAGCGGGCAATGCTTTGCGGTACATGGTATGCGTCGCGCTCCACGGCAATGCGAAACAGCGCTTCCACAAACGTATAGCCAAGCCTTGGCAGTCCAAACAGCAAATCGCCGCGATTGACGGGCGTTTTGACCACAAAATACTCCCCGCCGGCGTTGATCAGCTCGCGTTCGGCGCGCTCATAATCCTCCAGCGTATCGCCGGCGTCCCAAAAGATTTCATAGGCATTCACGCCCAGATTTTGCTGCTCCCATGTTGCATGGACGATCTTCATGCCTGTTCGTCCTCCTCGTGCGGGCGGTTGTCAATGGTTTCGCGGATCACGTACTGCGGGCTTCTATTAATGCTTAAGTATATGCGCCCGATATATTCCCCCACCACACCGATCAGCGCGATGATAACACCGCCCAGTGCCAACAGGATGGAAATCGTCGATGCCCAGCCTGCTTCCATGCCGGGGTTGATCAGCTTGCGGATGATGGTGACCAGCGCAAAAACAAACCCAACGCCTGCGATCGTCCATCCCAGATAGGCGGCGAAGCGCAGCGGTTTGATGGAAAACGCGGTCACACCGTTTGTCCACAGTAAAATCAGCTTTTTCAAGCTATAACCGCTTTTGCCTTCCATGCGGGCGCGATGTTTTACCTTTACATTGGCAGAGCGGCTGACGCTTTGCAGCAGCAACCCCGTGATGTACGGGAACGGATTGGGGTATTGCAGCGCCGTGTCCACCACAAAGCGCAGACAGGCGTAATAGCTAGTCGTTTTCAGCGTTTTCGGCTGGCCGAAGAAAAAGCGGTTGCATGCGGTATTAAACCGGCTTCCCATGATGCGGAACAGACTCTGCTTGGTTTGCTCGTACTCGGCAAACACAATATCATAGCCTTCATTCAGCTTATCCACCAGCCGCAGGCATTCGTTTGCAGGCGTCTGCCCATCGTCATCCAGGCAGATCACAATATCGCCGCGTGCCTTGGCAAAGCCCGCCATCACGGCGCTGTGCTGGCCAAAGTTACGGCTTAAATTGACAAACACAAGCTGCGGATGCTGCTTGCATAAATCTGCAATCACATCCGCAACCCGATCGGGGCTTCCGTCGTTGACCAGAATGATTTCGTAATCGAATTCATCGGCCCGCGCGGACACCGTTTGGATGACCTCCTCCACTACGCTCGTGATCGTATGCTCACTTTGGTAGCAGGGAATCACAAACGAAAGCAGCGTTTTGTCCATACATGCACCCCATTGTTATCGTTCTCAATATATAATTGTACCACGTATCCCGGAAATATCAAACCCCCAAACGGTTTTCAAGCCTTATTTACAGGATGCTTATCCCAGCATCTCGATGATTTTTTCCGTCATTTCCGCCGTACCGACAGCCGGCATACCCGCGGCAATATCTCTGGTTCGATAGCCCTTCTCCAGCACTTTCTCGACAGCTGCTTCCACCGCGTCCGCTTCCTTTGCCAGATCAAACGACATCCGAAGCATCATAGCGGCTGAAAGGACTGTTGCAATAGGATTGGAAATCCCCTGCCCCGCGATATCCGGCGCGGAACCGTGGATGGGCTCGTACATGCCGCAGGTGCTCTTGCCAAGCGACGCCGAGGCCAGCAGCCCGATGGAGCCGGTCAGCTGGGACGCTTCATCCGAAAGGATATCGCCGAACAGGTTGCTGGTCACGATCACATCGAACTGTGACGGGTCCTTAATCAGCTGCATCGCGGCGTTATCTACCAGCATGTCGGAATACGCCACATCGGGGTACTCCTTCTTCAGTTCGTGCATGGTTTCGCGCCAGAGGCGGGATGACTCCAGCACGTTGGCTTTGTCCACATTGCATACCTTGCAGCGGCGCTTACGAGCCGCGTCAAACGCAACGATCCCTATGCGTTTGATTTCTTCCACACTGTATTTTTCAGTATCATAGGCATAGGGGCCCATGTCACCTTCGCCGCGCCCGCGCTCGCCAAAGTATAAGCCGCCGGTCAGCTCGCGCACAATCAGCAAATCCACGCCGCGTTCCGTGATATCGGCGCGCAGCGGCGAGGCCGCGGCCAGCACCTTCGACAGCTTCACGGGGCGCAGGTTGGCGTACAGCCCCAACTCCTTGCGAAGCCCCAGCAGGGCGCGTTCGGGCCGCAGATGGCCGGGCAAGGTTTCCCACTGGGGGCCGCCGACCGCACCCAGCAGCACGCTGTCGCTTTTCAGGCAGGCTTGCAGCGTTTCATCCGGCAGCGGTACGCCGAATTGATCAATCGCGCAGCCGCCCGCAAGTACCTCCCGCATGGAAAACGCATGCCCGAATTTTTGGCCGACAGCGTTCAGCACCTTTGCTGCGCTTGCAATGATTTCGGGGCCGATACCGTCGCCAGGGATCAACACGATGTTATAGTTCATTCAAATACGCCTCCCGACATCGCCTGCATCAGGCCGCCAGCCTCGATGATGCCCTGCAGAAATTCGGGAAAGGACGGAAACTCTGTTTTAACGCCGGTGGTTTCATTGGTCAGTACACCGTTTTTCAGGTCTACCGAAAGCTTGTCGCCGGTTTTAATCTCGGCATCGCACACGACGATCGGCAGGCCGATGTTGATGGAATTACGGTAAAAGATACGCGCGAAGCTCTTTGCGACCACGCAGGAAATCCCCGCCGTTTTGATCGCCAGCGGCGCATGCTCGCGCGAGGAGCCGCAGCCGAAGTTGGAACCGGCAACGATGATATCGCCCTTGTGGATTTTGGACAGAAAATCGGGATCGATATCTTCCATGCAGTGCTGCGCCAGTTGGGCGGGATCGGACGTGTTCAGATACCGCGCGGGGATGATGACGTCGGTGTCGATATTGTCACCGTAACAGATTGCTTTTCCTTCTAGTACCATTGCGGTTCTCCTTTCCTAATCGAGCATATCGGGAGAGGCAAGCTTGCCCATCACGGCGGATGCCGCCGCGACGGCCGCGCTGGCCAGGTATACTTCACTGCCGGTATCACCCATGCGGCCTACAAAGTTGCGATTAGTGGTTGCCACGCAGCGCTCGCCTTTGGCGAGGATGCCCATGTGTCCGCCAAGGCACGGCCCGCATGTGGGGGTGGAAACAGCGCAGCCTGACGCTACAAAGATGTCGAACAGGCCTTCGTGCATCGCGTCCAGCCAGATCTGCTGTGTGGCGGGGATGACGATCATACGCACGCCGTCCGCTACCTTGCGGCCCTTCATGATTTTCGCCGCGTCGCGCAGATCGGACAGCCTGCCGTTGGTGCAGGAGCCGACCACCACCTGATGGATGGGTACATCGCCGATCTCATCAAAGGTCTTGCCGTTTTCCGGCAGATGCGGAAAGGCGACGATCGGCTTAAGCGTGGATAAATCCATCTCGATCACCCGCGCGTACTGCGCATCTTTGTCCGCTGTAAAAACCTTTGGTTCAGCAGCGCCGTGTTCCTTCAGATAAGCCAGCGTCTGGTCATCTACGGGGAAAATACCGTTCTTGCCGCCGGCTTCGATCGCCATATTGCAGATACACAGACGGTCGTCCATGGTCATAGCGGCTACGCCGTCACCGGAGAACTCCAGAGACTGGTACAACGCGCCCTCCACGCCGATCAGCTTAATCAGGTGCAGGATCACGTCCTTGCCGGATACATCCTTTTGCGGCTTGCCTTTGAGCACTACGGAAATTGCCTCCGGCACGCGCAGCCAAACCTTGCCGCTGGCCATCGCCGCGGCCATATCCGTAGAGCCTACGCCTGTAGAAAACGCACCCAGCGCACCGTAGGTGCAGGTATGGCTGTCCGCGCCGATCACCAAGTCACCGGCGGTCACCATGCCCTTTTCGGGCAGCAGCGCGTGCTCCACGCCAACCTCGCCGACATCAAAGAAGTTCTTGACATGCTTATCTTTGGCGAACTCACGTACCTGCTTCACTTGTTCGGCCGCCTTAATATCCTTATTGGGTGTAAAGTGGTCCATCACCAGCGCGATTTTATTGCAATCAAACACGCCGCCGCAGCCGCATTTTTCATACTCATTAATCGCAACCGGCGAGGTAATATCATTACCCAGTACCAGGTCGCAGTTCGCGACAACCATATCCCCGGGTTTTACGGCAGTTTTTCCGCAATGCGCGGCAATGATTTTTTGGGTCATTGTCATTGACATGATGAGGAGCCCTCCTTTTGATGCAGATAGTATTCGATCGAATCCGACAGTGCTTCCCAGCTGGCCGCGATAATATCGGTGGATACGCCGGTCGTCGTCCAATCCAGTTCACCGTCCGAGCTTTCAATTAAGACGCGCACGCGGGAAGCTGTGGCAGCCTTGCCGGTCAGCACACGCACCTTGTAGTCTACCAGACGCACCTTGTTCAGCTGCGGATAAAAGACCTTCAGCGCTTTGCGCAGGGCCGTAT
This sequence comes from Candidatus Limiplasma sp., assembly GCA_035399245.1. Classification (GTDB taxonomy): domain Bacteria; phylum Bacillota; class Clostridia; order Christensenellales; family Aristaeellaceae; genus CAXXOK01. The sequence continues at coordinate 460 of DAOPIR010000096.1, read as the reverse complement.
CCAGCGCATGAACAGGGCCGTTACCTATAGTGGCCGTCGTTTCCTGCTGATCCCCTACCGTAACGGACAGCATGGCTGACGCGCTCTGGTTTTCATCGGGATGCGGAAACTCACCGCTGGTGCGGTACATGCCAAGCTTGAAATGTTGGTGATAACGCCCGAGTATTTTCAGCGCCATCAGCTCAAAGCTGGCGTCTGCGCTTTCATACTGATACCCGTTGTGTTCCATTTCCTTGGTGGTCTGCACAATCTGTGCCACCTCGGGTGAATCCTTGGACAATTCCGGCGCGATGGCCGCAATCTTTGCCAATACCGTGGTGCGGCCGGAAACCTCGCTCATGAGAAAACGACGCGCGTTGCCCACACTTTCGGGCGGCACGTGCTCAAACGATCGGCTGACCTTGGCAACGCCGTCGATATGCATGCCGCCCTTGTGCGCAAAGGCGCTCTCTCCTACATA
>DAOPIR010000095.1:0-11110 GCA_035399245.1 Candidatus Limiplasma sp. | reverse complement strand
ACGCGGGGTAGAGCAGTTTGGTAGCTCGTCGGGCTCATAACCCGGAGGTCGAGGGTTCAAGTCCCTCCCCCGCAACCATCTTGGCGGCGTAGCTCAGTTGGCTAGAGCATTCGGTTCATACCCGGAGTGTCGAGAGTTCGAATCTCCCCGCCGCTACCACGAAAGATGCCATCTATTGATAAAGGTTATCGATAGGTGGTTTTTTTGTTATGAACCTTTTGCGCTCCTTCTGCGTTAGTATGGTGTAGATGAACCGCGGATAAATCTGATCAAACGATACTGGAGCGAACAGACCTATGTTACGGAAGTGCAGGCCATGGAGCGTATGCTGTACCGCGTGGCCCGCAGTTACCTGCCGACTGGGAGCATGCGCCGATGCGGTGCAGGAAGCGCTTATGAAGGCATGGGCCAGGCGCGGTACAGCCAAAGCCAAGCCGGACTATTTCCGCGCCTGGATCACGCGCATCATGATCAACGAATGTCATCCGCAACGTTACCTCGTCCCTCGGCAGCGCGGCCAAAAGCGCGTTCCTGTTGGAATATGGCGCATACGATTCCAAAGAGGCGAAGGTAGACGCCGTGGCCTCGATACTGACCACGCTGTATTTCGCCTGCCAGCGCTCCGCCTTCCCCCACTGGGCGGATGAAGAAAGAGAACACATTGCGGACGGCACACTGACGCAGGCGCTGGAAAGGCTGCTGACCGATGAAAGCTGAAACTGTACCAATCCTGCGGGGAACCCGAATATCGCTCCGGCCATACACGCCCGAGCGCTGCCATGCGTTTTGGCACGATTATATCGCCGATCCCGCCATGTGGGCGGAGGCGTTTCACTACGATCCGGCAAAGATCGACCGCTATTATCAGAGTAAGTTAATGGATGAAAGCCGCATCTATTTCGCCATCTGCCATGCAGATACGACTGTCGGCGAAATCCAGCTCAAGCGTATCGATCCGCAGCAGGGTTGCGCCGCTCTTAGTATTCATCCGGCAAACAACCGCTATAAGAACCGCGGTTTCGGCTCCGAACCCATACGGCTGTTGATCTTTTATACCTTTCATTCCCTCGGTCTGAAACGCATCGAAGCTGACAGTGTGCTGCGAAACACACGCAGTCAGCATGTTTTGGAAAAAGCCGGTTTTCAATTTTTATATGAAGATGCGCAATTACGCTACTATGCTATTGATAACACGGTCTGAGCCTTACAATATACAAATCTCATAGCGGCATCAGGGCAGCTGTACATCCAGATCGTCGATGCGGGAATACAGCGACAGCAGGAAGGCGATATCCGCAATGCCGTCCGCCGTCAGGCTGTTTTCGCTTTCGTACAGTTCCACGGCCTGCTTGGTGGCTTCATCAAAGGTGCCCGTCGCTTGTGTATCCATAAATCCGGCTTGAATCAGCCATTGCTGCAAAAGCGTCACCGTATCGCCGCTTGCGCCAAGCGCCAGCTCCGCCATCGGCTCCAGCAGCGGCGTGGCCAGCGCATCGTAATCGCTTTTGCCCAGCGTGTATCCGCTGCTGATCGCCTGCTTGTAATCGTTGATCGCCAGCTTCTGAAACACCGCTTCTCCCGTATCCAGGTAGGCAAACCGGTAGCAGGCCGCGCGGATTTCCAGCTCATATGGATTTTGCCCATAACTGTCAAAGCGCTTGGTGATGCTGCCGGCAATCAGCCGCGCAGCGCGCCTGGCGTTGTTGCGGTCACTGTCGGACAGCTCGGCGTTTGCGTACACGCGGGCCGGCAGATATGCTTGCCGCATGTCCACCAGATATCCGTATTCCGTTTTGCCGCCCAGATCGGCCGGCATACCGTCGGGCACCGGAGATTCGGCGTCGCTCACGTTCCATTCCACGCTCCGGATAAGTTCCTTTTCCACGATTCCCGCCATATCCGGTACGGTTCGCTGCGTATCATACAAATTGGACAGCACCTTGTGCGCGATCGCCTGCGCGGGCTCCGCCGGATTGATGCCGTAAGGCGCGCTGCTCCAGAACGCATAGGGCACCCGCACCTGCAGCACCAACTCGTCCTTTTTCACCAGCAGCGTCGTATACAACGCCGGATTGTCATCCATATTACGAAAGCCCATCAGCAAAGCCTCGTCGTCGATGCCGCCCATCGCCATGGTGAGATGCATCACCGCTTCGCTTTGCAAAACGCTGTAGCGCGCCTGCCCGCCCTGCGGATCAGCCAGCACGTAGATCACGCTCGCCGCCGGATCTTCCGCCGTTTGCAGCGCGTATCCCACACCGGTTCGGCTGCCGTCGCCGGTTGTGTAGCCTACGTCGGCAAACGCAAGCTCCGCCTCCGCCACGCCTAGGATTTCGGCCATTTCCGCAAGTGTCAGCATCTGCGGCATCTGCCATGCAAGCGGCCCCGCCTGCACCTCCATGGCGGCCAGCCGGTCGTAATCCGCCTGCGCGTATGTTCCGCCAAGTGCCACCACCTGCTTGTAATCCGCCAGTCCGGCCTGCTGTAGAGCGGCGTCGCCGTTTGCCTGGAAAAGAAGATCGTTTGCGTACGCCCTGAGATAAAGCATGTACTGGTCGGGCGTGCCCGTTTCTTCCATTTTCGCGGTCGTCGCGTCCACGATCAGCACTGCGGCGCGTTTGGCATTATCGCGGTTTTCATCTGTGTACTTCGCCGCATCCTGAAATACCTTGGCGGGCAGATAATTATTTTTCAAGTCCATCAGATACCCGTACAGCGTTTTTCCGCCCAGATCAGCCGGAAGTGTGTCCGGCACCGCGCCCTGTGCGAGGACAGCCAGAGGAACCAGGCATACCGCCAGTGTGAGAAGAAGGCACAGCAGCTTTTTCATACGGTTTTCTCCTTATGGTTTGTCGTTTTGGTATTGCATGACAGCGGAGCGAAAATCGATGCATTGCACGCCTAGTCCGATGATCCGATCCAGCTCCTGCGGGACGCGCATGCGTTTTCCATCCACGGACAGTTGAACCGCGTCCGTACCGATCACCGCGCGCAGCGGCCAATCGGCCGGCCAGTCCATCAGAATCGATGGCAAGCTTTCTGCGATACAGTCAGACGCTGAGGCATCCACCGCAATCGCCGCAAATCGGTTCATCGACGAATCGTCCAGCGGCACCACGTGCATTCCCTCCATATCGGCAATGCCAAGCAGCGGCAATAGCGAAAGCATGCCATCCTTAAGCCGCGCCGCATCGCCCGCCCCCGTGCCAAACCACAGCAGCGGCCGGTTCTGCGGCGCATCGGGTACGGTTTCCCACGTGGTATAGGCAACCGTATCGGCCGAGCCGCTTTGTGTCGATACCTCGGAGGATTTTACGCCGGTGGAAAGCCGCCAGCCGTCTCCCCGTATCACCGTCGCGCGGTGCAGCCGCTGCCGAATTTCTTCCGTTTGATATCCATGCTCCGCGCCGTATGCTTCCATCAGCAGGCGGGTTTTCTTTTTTGCGCGCGCACTCAGCCAAAGAACGATCCCTGCCGCCGCCCCGACAGCAAGGATAACCAGCAGGTTCAGACCGATCTCTTCGATAGCGACCACCTCTTGTCGGTTAGGGTCGTTGGAAATGACACGGAATGTTGATATTTCTCGGGATAATTCGTTTACAATTGTTACGTTTTCTTTTGTCATTATAGCACACTGTGAGAAGCTTTAGCAAGCAATTCCTGCGCATAAAGAGCAGAAACGATTCCATCCAAACGCATCTGTGATACAATATTATATGCACTGACCCATTCAATTTCACAGGGAAGGAACTACCCATATGAAGCAGCTTCGTATCGGCCTCGTAGGCGCGGGATGGCGCACACACTTTTTTATCCGTATCGCGCAGATGCTGCCGGAACGGTTTGTAATCATCGGCGGTGTATACCGCAGTGAAAATAGCCGCAGGCAAATCGAAGCGTGGGGCGTTGCCCCGCTGGCTTCGCAGCAGGCGCTGATCGATCTCGATCCGGACTATGTCATCCTCAGCGTCAACCGCGACAGTATGGCGGACCTGATGCGCCTGTACGCAAGCCATGATATCCCGCTGCTGGTTGAAACCTTTCCGGCCAAAAGTGTGGAGGAGCTTGCGGAAATCTGGCGCGATCTGGAAAGCGCCAAAATCCAGGTGGCAGAGCAGTATATGTTTCAGCCGATGAACGCCGCACGCATTGCTGTGGCCGATTCCGGCATTTTGGGCAATATATACCAAATGCAGTCCAGCCTGCCCAACGGCTATCACGCTGTAAGCGTGCAGCGCCGCCTGCTGCATGTCGGCAGGCGCTGCCCCGTCGTGCGCGCCAACACCTATACCCACCGGATGACCGGCGGGCCCGGCCGCGGCGGCGATCCTACGGAGGACAGGCTGGTGGAAGTCGGCCAGACGCTCTATCAGCTGGATTACGGCGACAGGCAGGCGCTTAACGATCTGGAGGACAACCAGCACCGTTCCTTTGTGCGCACCCAGCACTGGGTTGTGCGTGGGGAGCACGGCGAGCTGCGCGGCGAGGACGTACGGTATCTGCAGGATATCGTAACCCCCTGCCATTTCACGCTGGAACGTGTGATAGCCGGCAGCGGGCCAAATCTGGAAGGGCTATACCTGCGCGGTGTAAGCGGCGGGCAGCATGGATGGTATTATCAAAATCCTTATACGCCCGCGCGCATGTTTGACGATGAAATTGCCGTGGCAACCTGTATGGACAAGATGGGCCGCTATCTGGAAACCGGCGAATCGTTCTATCCGCTGCAGGAAGAGCTGACAGACCTATACCTGACGCTGGTAATCCATCAGGCTGCGCATGAAAACCGCATCATCGAAGTCGCGCCGCAGCCGTGGATGGAGTAGCCGCCACAATTTCCATTTTTAACGCAAAAAACCGTCCCTATCACAGGACGGTTTTTGTATGTGATTTTTACTGTTATGCCCAGTACATTTCGCCGGGATCTTCCGTCATCAGCACCTGCTGCAGGAAACGGATCGCTTTGGACAAGCCTTCGTTGCCGCTCATCAAGCCATCCTCATGCTCGATGGAGATCACATCGTCATAGCCGTTGATGCGCAGCTCGCTGACGATGCTGTTCCACTCCAGCGTGCTATGGCCGTAACCAACGGTACGGAACACCCAGCTGCGTTCGTTGATCTTGCCGTATCCCTGCACATCCAGCACGCCGTTGCGGGCAATGTTGACCGGATCCAGCTTGGTATCCTTGGCATGGAAGAAGTAGATTGCGTCTCCCAGCTCGCGGATAGCCATCACCGGATCCATACCCTGCCAGTACAGATGGCTCGGATCAAAGTTCGCGCCGATGGTATTGCCTACGGCTTTGCGAAGCCTAAGCAGCGTGCTGGGATTGTATACGCAAAAGCCCGGGTGCATTTCCAGCGCGATTTTCTCTATACCGTGCTCATTGGCAAAGGGTATCGTCTTTTTCCAATACGGAATCAAGACTTCGTTCCACTGGTACTCCAGAATTTTGCTGAAATCCGGCGGCCACGGGCAGGTAACCCAGTTGGGCGTTTTATCCTGTGCGCTTCCGCCCGGGCAGCCGCTGAAGCCGACAATGCGCTTCACTCCAAGCTTTTCCGCCAGCAGAACAGCATTGACAAAATCATCGTGATACATCTTTGCCTGCTGCGGATCCGGATGCACGGGGTTGCCGTGCACGCTCAGCGCGGCAATCTCGATATGGTGCCGCTTGAACGTATCGGAAAACTCTTTCAGTTTTCCCTCGTCATGCAGCAGCACTTCGGGATCGCAGTGCGCCTTCCCGGGAAAGCCGCCGCAGCCTACCTCCATCGCATGGACGCCTCTTTTTTCCAGGTAATCGCAGGCTTCGTCCAGGGTTTGCTGGCCCAGTACAACGCCAAATACTGATAGTTTCATCTTCGTTTCCTCCTTTTGGTTTAGATACGCCGCTGCAGCGTTTCATTGCGCTGCGCCGATTCCAGCAGCGCTTCCATCAGCCGCATTACGCGCAGCATTTGCGCATGGGTAACCAGCTGCTCCGCTTCTCCCCGCGCGGCAGCTTTTACATTGCGGTAAAAATCGCGCACATCGCTTTGCAGATGCGGGAGCGGATAGGTTTGTATGGTTTCTTTCGTGCGCGGCGCCATGGTTTTGGTCAGTCCGGCCGCCGTTACCACGGGGACCGCGTCCCGTTTCTCCCAGTCGCTGACCTTCACAATCTCGCCGTCCAGCTTCCAGTTGCGGATGATCGCGGTGCCGTTTTCACCGCACACATACCAGCGCGGCAGGCTGATAAAGTGGCTGGTTCCCACGTCCACCGTTGCTTTCCATCCGCTTTCAAAGGTAAGCACGGCTTTAAAGCCGTCGTCCACCTCGTCGTTGGTTACATGTGTGGTATAGCAGAATACCGATACCACCGCCTCGCCCGTCAGCTGCAGCATCTGATCCAGCAGGTGTACGCCCCAGTCCAGTATCATTCCGCCGCCGTGCACCTTTGTGTTGCGCCAGTCGCCGGGCACACCGCGCGAGCCGTGCACACGGCTTTCAACATTGAATACCTTGCCCAGCGCGTTGTCCCGTATCAGCTTTTTCGCAATCAGAAAGTCTTCATCCCAGCGGCGGTTCTGGTGTACGGTCAGCAAGCGATGCGTTTGCCGGCTGACCTCGATCATGCTTTGCAGCTCGGCTGTGGAAAGCGCCACAGGCTTTTCGCAGATCACATGCTTTCCGGCCCGCATCGCCGCAATGGCAAGGGGCATATGTGTATCGTTGGGCGTTGCGATGGTCACCAGCTCTACACTTTTGTCCGCCAGCAGTTCTTCCAGCTGAGCATAGGCATGCAGCCCATCTTGCTGCGCCTGCTCGTTTTTCTCCGGCAGAATATCGTATATCCCCGCGATTTGAAAATCCTCGGGCATGGTTTTGAGGTTGTTGACATGCCAATGCCCCATGCCGCCGTAGCCAATCAGTGCCCAGTTCATCTTTTACATACCTTCAAGCTTTTTCAAATATTCGATGCAGATGCGCGCTTCTTCCGGGCCGCTGGGAGTCAGCGTTTCACTTTCCACCAGCATGGGAACCTGCAGCTTGGTTGCCGTACGGTATACCGCACTTACCGGCGCCGTTCCCAGCCCGAGCGGTTTTCCGCTGCCGTCGGCCAGGCCGTCTTTAATGTGGATAGCCGGCAGACGGTTTTGGGCATGCAGCGTTTCCATCCAGTGGATCGGATCCGCACCGGCGGCGTATACCCAATAGGTATCCACCTCCAGCGGCAGCGTCGTCTGCTCGGTCAGGATTTCCCAAAGGGACGTTTTAAATTCAAACGAATGGTTATGGTAGGCCAGGGTAATGTTCTCCTGTGCCAGCTTTTTTTCATAAGCGGTCAGCTTAGCCGCCACGGCTTCGCATTCGGCCTGTGTTTCGGCCCTGGCGAACGGCACCGTCAAAAGCGGGCATCCGATCGCGTGATGATAATTAACCACGCCGTCAAAGTCATTATCCAGCGCGTCCAGCGGGGTATGCGTTCCCACCGCTTTAAGGCCGTAGGCATCAAGCCACGCCTTTACTTCCTGCGCCGGATGTCCGAAAAAGCCTGCAAATTCAATTGTTTGATAGCCCATCTGCGCCGCTTGCCGCAGCGCGCCCTGCAGGTCGTCTTTGGCTATATCGCGCATGCTGTATAGCTGTAATCCGTATTCCATAATGATCCTCCTTAGTCGAAGTAAACCGGCTTGCCCGTCTTGGCCGAGGTATAAATTGCCTCCAGAATTTCGCTGACAACGCATGCCTGCTCCGGCAGAACCACCGGATCGGTGTCGTTATCAATCGCGTCAAACCAGCGGATCTGTTCCAGTACTTGCGGCGTCATTTTGGCGCCTTCAAAAAAGGCAACGCCGCCGGATTCCATGTTCGGCGTAATCACTGTCTGCTTGTCCAGATCGCACAGGTTAAGCGTTACCTCATTGCTGCGGATGCGAGCGCCCGCCTTGGAGCCGCACAGGTCGCAGCTGCCTTCCGGGATCGGCTCGCAGGTATTGATCGCCCAGGTTGCGTCCAGCGTAATGGTCGCGCCGTTTTGCATAACAATGAAGCCGAACGCACCGTCCTCCAGCGTGGTGTTTTCATCCGGTTTCCAGCCGCCCCACGGATTGCCGCATGCTGCGTTTTCCACCTTTTTATAGCAGGTGCCAACCACCATGCGGGGCTTGAAGTTATCCATCAGGTACATCGTCAGGTCCAGGCTGTGCGTGCCGATATCGATCAGCGGACCGCCGCCCTGCTCGTATTCGTTGAGAAACACACCCCAGTTGGGCGTGCCGCGGCGGCGGATCGCCAGTGCCTTGCTGTAATAGATTTCTCCCAGATCGCCGCGCTCGACCACGCTTTTCACATACCGGCTCGCGCTCTTTTGGCGGTGCTGGTAGCCGATGGTCAGCTTTTTGCCGGTTGCCTTGGCCGTCGCCACCATCCGGCGCGCATCCGCGGCCGTCTTTGCCATAGGCTTTTCGCACATTACATGCTTGCCTGCCTGCAGGGCGTCACAGGAAATGTCCGCATGGCTGCGGTTGGGCGTGAGCACATAGCAGATGTCAATGCTTTGATCCTTGAGCAATTCCTTATAATCCGTGTAAACCTGCGCGCCTTGCACACCATACTCCCTTGCGGCTTTCTCCGCCTTGGCCTTGTCTAAGTCGCAGAATGCCACCATGTCCGCGCGGTCCACCGCCTTGATGGACGGCATATGCTTTCCGTTTGCAATTCCTCCGCATCCGATGATGCCAATTTTGTACCTATTCATTTTACAGTCCTCCCGAAATGAAGTGTTTATCAGACTATAGCAAAACGGATTGTACAATGCTATAATGAACACGCTATAATTTATCAATTTTGTGCCGAGGTGCAATACGTATGTTTTATGAAAAATTAAATCCGGACAAAGGTCTGGACGGTATATTTGAGTGCAATGTCCAGCGGATAAACGGGGTGCAGGATGTAATTCGGGCGCATATCCACGAGCATTTTGAGCTGCTGTACTGCACCAGCGGGAGCTATGAGCTGATTGTGGAAAAGAAAACGATGACGCTCGCACCAGGCGACGTGGTGCTTATCCGTCCTATGCAGCCCCACCAGACGCGCACGCTGCAAGACGGCGTAAACCAATATACAGTGCTGAAATTCATCCCCGAAGGCTTATTTTCCTCCAAACTGCCGATCTACGAGCTGAAATATATTTTCCCGCTTATGTATTCCAACAAACAGGAAGTGGAGTTTTACACGCGCAAGCAGCTGGAAGGCAGCAACCTCCCCGCCTTGCTGCAAACCCTGGTAGAAGAAACCCAAACCCGCGCCTATGGATACGAGATGGCGCTCAGGTCCCTGACCGAGCAGATTGTGCTGTGGTTTATCCGCCAGTGGCGGCAGCGCAGCGACGACGCGCCGATCGACGAAAAGCGCATGGCCGTTATCAAATCCGTGTTTGACTACATTGATGAGCACATCGAAGAACCGCTGACGGTTGCCCAGGCCGCCAAACAGTTCAACATGGGGCGCTCTACATTTTCCCGCTTCTTCAGCCAGAACGCCGGGGAATCCCTGCCGTCCTACGTGCGCAGGCTGCGCTTGACCAAGGCGGCCAAAGCGCTGATCCAAACCGATAAAAGCATTACCGAAATCGCTGCCGACGCCGGATTTTCTTCCACCAGCTATTTTGTGATGTGCTTTCGGGAGCAAAACGGCATCACACCTTCGCAGTTCCGCCGCCATACCGATTCGCTGTAATGCTGCGGACACCCGCAGCGCCTGCATAAACGGACCGGTCCGACGGTTTTGCAAATGGAGGCAGTCTTTCCATCCTCAATTTTCTGTGCTACAATATTCCATGTTTGCATATCACTTCCGCTGGAGGATTTTTTGAATGTCTTTTACCAAGACAAAGCTTATCCGTGTCCTGAATACCGTACTTTGGGTGCTGATCGACGCGGCGCTGTGCAACGCCGCCATGATCCTGGCGCAGCAGCTCCGCTTTGACGCCGTAATCCCCGAGGTTTTCTTTCAGCGTTATGTCAATTTAGCGCCGGTGATGACGGTGCTGTGCCTGCTGTCATTTGCAGCGTTCGGCCTGTACCGCAATATCTGGAAGTATGCGTCCGTTACCAGCGTATTTCCCATCCTGCTGGCAACGCTTGCCGGCTCGCTTGCAACCTATATTTATTCCGTAATTTCCTATGCCGTCACGCAGCCCGAAAACTACTGTCTGCTGCACCGTACCCTGTACATGATGCACTGGCTGATCTTTATGGCGCTTACCGTCGGCTCACGCTTCTTTTACCGGTTTGTTTCCACCCTGCCCTTTAAGCGCAGCGCAAAGGGCACTGCGCGGCGGCTGATGATCGTGGGCGCGGGCTGGGCCGGCGCCAACGTGATCCGCGACATCAAAAACGGCCGCTACGGCAACGCGCAGGCGGTGCTCGCCGTAGACGATAATCCCAGTGTCGCAGGCTCTAAGCTCAACGGTGTCAAGGTGCTTAAGGATACCGCATCCATTCCCCAGTACGCGGCCGAGTATGCGATTGACGATATCATCATCGCCATCGCAACTCCCAACGGCGACCTGCGCAAGCTGATCGAAGCCTGCCTGTCTACCGGCTGCCGTGTACGCCGGGTAACCTCTTTGGAGGATGTAAGCCGTAAAGGCACCCAGAGCGATGTGCGCGACCTGAATATCGCCGATCTGCTGGGCCGCAGCGAAACCAGCCTGAACATGACGCCGGTTGCCGCCTACTTTGCGGGCAAAACCGTGCTGATCACCGGCGGCGGCGGCTCCATCGGCAGCGAGCTCTGCCGCCAGATATTGGCCTTTCAGCCGCACAAGGTCGTGCTGTACGATATCAACGAAAACTATATGTACGATCTGTTTGCCGAGCTCAAGCATACTTACGGCGACACCTTGAAGGACCTTCTCATTTTGCGTGTCGGCTCCGTGCGGGACGGTGCGCGGCTGGACGACGTGATGGACGAGTTTGCCTTTGACGTGCTGCTGCACGCCGCCGCGCACAAGCATGTACCCATGCTGGAGGACAGCCCTGTGCAGGCCGTAAAAAACAACGTGTTCGGCACCTATGTAACCGCCGGCCGCGCCATCGCGCACGGCATCAAGCGCTTT
>DAOPIR010000094.1:0-11122 GCA_035399245.1 Candidatus Limiplasma sp. | reverse complement strand
CCATTATGAAACAGCATCCGAACGGATGCTGTTTTCACATCATAAAATCCAAGGGGAATCGAGCCCATCAGAGTATGGGAAGCACGGCCGAGCCAGCAGGCGCCACTGCCTATACTGCGCGAACCTGATTATTCGGCCGCGTTTACAATGGCGATTCCCGCACTGGCGCCCACGCGGTCCGCGCCCGCGTCGATCATGGCCATACATTCTTCATAGCTGTGGATGCCGCCGGCAGCCTTCACTTTCATACCCGCCGGAATGCTCTTCTTCATCAGCGCCACGTCAGCTGGCGTCGCGCCGTGGGTGCCGAAACCCGTAGAAGTTTTTACAAAGTCCGCGCCCGCTTTGGCAGCGGCTCTGCAGGCGATTTGCTTTTCTTCATCCGTCAGGTAGCAGGCCTCGATGATCACCTTGACCAGCGTGCCGGCTGCGGCGTCCACCACGGCTTTGATATCCTGTTCCACCACATCGTACAGGCCGGATTTCATCGCGCCGATGTTGATGACCATGTCGATCTCCTGCGCGCCGTTTGCAATGGCGTCCTTCGTTTCAAACGCCTTCACGGCGGAAGTGTTGGCGCCCAACGGGAAGCCGATCACCGTGCATACCTCCACGCCCGTGCCCTTGAGCCGCTTGGCGGCCTGCGGCACATACGCCGGATTGACACAGACCGAAGCAAAATGGTATTCCGCCGCCTCGTCGCACAGCTTTGCGATCTGCTCCTTCGTGGCAAAGGCCTTGAGCAGCGTATGGTCGATCATCCCCGCAATCTGTTCTTTTTTCATAAAATCCATACCCCTTCCAATTCTAAAAAGTATATTGGCTCTGCGCAGCGCTGCCGCACAGGAACGAATCGGTTACGCTCCGTCCGTCTGCGATTCGTGTTTCTCGCTGAGCCGGTGGATGGGAAACGCTTCCGAGCCCCGCAGCTCGAGCGTGGAATCAAACGAAATTCGTTTGGCCGGCGCTTTCTTTTTGGTGCTCATCATTCGCTCCAGCAGAATTTTCGCACATTCTTCCCCCATCATATCTGTCGGCTGCATAATGACGGAAATTTTCCGCTCGTTGTACAGGTCGAACTGATCCAGCGTTCCGCAGGAGATGAAGGCAATATCATCGGGGATGGAGAGCCCCGCGTCGTAGATAGCGTGCAGGGAGCCCAGCGCCATCAGGTTGTTGGAGGCGAACACTGCCGTTACCTCCGGATGCTGCTTTAGCAGCTGCGCCGTCAGCTCGTAGCCGCTTTTCAGCTTAAAGTCGCCGTAGAGGATATACTCCGGATTGATCGGGATGGAATGGGTTTTGAAAGAATCCAGATAGCCGTTCAGCCTGTCCAGCCCGGGCTTGGAGGTAGTCGGCCCCGCGATGATGGCGATGTTGCGATGCCCCAGCGAAATCAGGGTGTTAATCGCGCTGAAGGTGCCGTTGAGCGTTTCCTGAAACACGCCGTTCATCGCGATCCCTTTCACATCGCGGTCTACCAGGATTACGTGCATCCCCGCGCCGTCCAGCTCCATGAGAAACTCGGTGTTGTACTCCGCTGTTTCCGAGGTGGGCGAAATGATGATCCCGTCCACCTGAAACTGCTGCAGGGTGGAAAGGATGCGCACCTCCCGCTGGATGCTCTCATCCGAGTTGCAGATGATGGTTTCGATCTGGTGCTGGTCGAACACGGACGTAATACTGTTGATAATCTGCTGGAAGAAGATATTGTTCAGGTCCGACACCACAATACCGATCACCGAGTTTTTAATCGACCGCACGGAGCGCTTCTTATATTGCTTGGGCTGATAATCATAGGAATTGACGACCTTCATGATCCGCTTTTTGGTTTCCGCGCTCACATAGCCGCTGCCGGTAAGCGCCCGGGAAACCGTGGAAGGCGATACCTTGGCGATCTTTGCGATATCTACTATGGAAATATCAGATACCATTCGTCAGCCTCCTTTTTACCTTTCGGTTTACATTCTGCAAATCTTTCTTTTGCATATATTTCATCTTTCCAATTTCGCCATATTGCAAGCGATTTGTTTGTATATAACGATATTATACCCCATAATAATTTCGTTTGCAATAGGTATATTTTGTCTGTAATGGACAATCCGTCTGTTAAATCGCCATATTATCTTTGTTAGAGGTTTGTTAAATTCTATTAATATGGATGTAAATTGTGGAAACTATGTATGGAAATCAATAATTTGCATGTTGACGTTCCTGATATTTCGCTCTATTTTGAAGATACAAGTTGGAACCCGAGCCCATACCCTACCCCATGCAATCATACGGATCAAATACAGAAGGGCCATTGTAATGTGTAAAGCAGACAAGATCGTCGTTTTCGGCAGCTTTGTGGTAGACTTGACCGGCCACACTGAAAAGTTCCCCGTCCCGGGGGAAACTGTGCTCGGCAAATCGTTCAAGCTCGGCCCCGGCGGAAAAGGCAGCAATCAGGCCGTGGCAGCCCACCGTGCCGGCGGAAACGTTACGCTTGTTACCAAGCTCGGCAAGGACGTATTCGCCGATGTCGCCAAAAGTTTTTACCATGCCGAGGGAATGGATACGAGCCGCCTGCTGACAGATGATACGCTGGAAACCGGCACCGCACTGATTATGGTCAACGAGCACAATGGACAAAACCTGATCCTGGTCACCATCGGCTCCTGCGGCAATATCACCCATGCGGATGTGCAAAAGAACAAAGCCTTGATTCAAGACGCCGATATCCTGCTGACACAGCTGGAAATCAACCTCAGCGCGCTGACCGAGGTGATCCGCCTGGCACACGAGGGCGGCACCGCCGTGATTCTGAATCCCGCACCCGCACAGGCGCTGGACGACGCGCTGCTCTCCATGGTCGATATCATCACGCCCAACGAAACCGAGGCCGAAACCCTGACCGGCATCACTGTCAGCACCGCGCAGGACGCGGCGGCGGCGGCGGATGTGTTTTTTCAAAAAGGCGTGAAAAAGGTCATCATTACCATGGGCGAGAAAGGCGTGTACGTCAACGACGGCACACGCGGCGCGCTCATTCCGCCCATACCGGTAACCGTGCAGGACACCACCGGCGCGGGCGACGCGTTCAACGGCGGTCTGGCCGTCGCATTGGCGAAGCATATGGATTTGTTTGATGCCGCACGCTTTGGCAACTGTACGGGCGCACTGAGCGTAACCAAATCCGGCACCGCGCCCGCCATGCCCAAGCGCAGCGATATTGAAGCGCTGTATCAGGCGCAATATAGCAAATAAGGGAGTTGTACGACATGAAACTTGGACGAATTCTAAACAAAAAGCTGAACACCGCCATTGCGGATATGGGGCATGGCGAAATGCTCATCGTATGCGATGCGGGCATGAAAATACCCACCGAAGCGCAGCGCATCGATCTGGCGCTGGAGCAGGACGTCCCTACGGTAGAACAGGTACTAAAGCTGCTCGTGGAGGATTTTTGCTACGAGCGCGTAATCGTCACCCAAGACCTTCCCCTCTATAATCCCAACCTGTACAAGACGGTGGAAGAGGTATGCACCCGTTGCCCCATCGAACAGATTCCCTACGACGAATTTATGCGCACCCTGCCGCAGAACGCCAAGTACATCGTGCGCACGGGCAGCTTCAGCCCCTATGCCGATATCGCGCTGGTCAGCGCCATCGACGCGCCCAAATGGTTTACCAAGCCCGGTGTAAAGGTGCCGCCCGTGTATAAGGGCAGGGTGTAAAACTTTTTTAGCAAGGAGAAATTGGCATGAGTTCTATCAAGCTGATAGGGTTACGCAAGGACTTTGGGCAGGAAACCGTAATTCCGGATCTCAATCTGGAAATCCACGACGGCTCCTTCACAGTGCTTGTCGGCCCGTCCGGCTGCGGCAAATCCACCACGCTGCGCATCATCGCAGGGTTGGAAAAGCCCACGGCGGGAGAGATTCTCATCGACGGGAAGAACGTTGCCGACGTTCCTCCCGGGAAGCGAAACCTGGCCATGGTGTTCCAGAACTATGCGCTGTATCCGAACATGACGGTACGCAGCAACATCGAATTCGGGCTGAAAAACAAGGGCATCGTCAAGAAAAAACGGGACGCGCTGATCAACGAGGTATGCGAGATCGTGGGGCTGTCACCCTACATGGAGCGCAAGCCCGGCAATCTATCCGGCGGGCAGCGGCAACGCGTGGCGCTGGCGCGGGCGATGGTGAAAAAGCCCCGCGTGTTCCTGATGGACGAGCCGCTTTCCAACCTCGACGCCAAGCTGCGCGCCTCCATGCGCATTGAGCTTATCGAGCTGCACAAGCGCCTGCAAACCACCTTTGTCTACGTCACGCATGACCAGGTAGAAGCCATGTCCATGGGCGACAGCATCGTGCTGATGAACGAGGGCGTCATCATGCAGCATTCCTCGCCCAAGGCGATCTATCACGATCCGCAGAATGTGTTCACCGCCCGCTTTATCGGCACTCCACCGATGAACGTATTCGAGGGCATGCTGGAGGATTTCAGCGTCGGCTTCCGGCCGGAAAAGGT
This sequence comes from Candidatus Limiplasma sp., assembly GCA_035399245.1. Taxonomy (GTDB): domain Bacteria; phylum Bacillota; class Clostridia; order Christensenellales; family Aristaeellaceae; genus CAXXOK01. Next base: position 6,604 of record DAOPIR010000094.1, on the reverse strand, counting down.
GCTGTTTGAAAAACCCGAAGACGTGAAGCATCTCGTCATTAACGGCAAGGTCATCACGCGGGAGCAGCTGGGCGCGACGATCAACTACTCGGTGGAAACCAAATACGGGATGATGATGGTACACACGGATTTCGACACCGAGCAGACCAAATGCACCTTCTATGTCCCCGTAAGCGCCCTGTTTCTGTTCGCCAAAGACGGCACACGCTGCGCGTTTAGCGATACGCAGCTGAAAACGCTTCTCAAACTGTAATCAGGAGGATGACCGCATGGATGCAAAAGCGTCTCCGCTTAAAAGCAGATGTTGGTGGACAGGCCTGTTATCGCACCTCAAGGGATATTTGCTTATATCACCCGCGATTGCATTGCTGTGCATCTTTACCATTTACCCGATTTTCTGGCTGATCCACTCCAGTCTATACGACGGCAGCCTGATCAGCAAAAAGCGCAACTTCATCGGGCTGGGCAATTTTACAACACTGTGGAACAGCATTGATTTCTCCCAAACCGTATGGAACACCGTGATCTACTCCGTTGGATTGGTCATCGCGCTGATGATCCTGTCCACGCTGGTTGCGGTGTGGCTTAACGGCAAGATGCAAAAACGGCTCAACAGCCTTACGCTGGCCGCCATTTTCACCCCGCACATCATATCGCTGGTCTCGGTTTCCACCATCTTTTTATGGCTGTTTGACCCCAAGATCGGCGCCATCAACTATGTGCTCACCCTGTTTGGACTGCCAAACTGTCCGTTCCTGGCAAGCTCCAAAACCGCGCTGTTTTCGCTGGTGCTGATGATGATCTGGAAGGGACTGGGCTATTACACGCTGCTCACCATGGCGGCTCTGCAGGGTGTGCCCAAGGAGATTTACGAGGCCACCGCGATAGACGACGTACCAAAAATCAGGGTGTTCTTCCGCATTACCCTGCCAATGATTTCCCCCACGCTGTTCTTTTCCACCATCGTATGCACCATCAACTCCTTTCAGGTGTTTGAAACCGTCAACCTGATGACGATGGGCGGACCTGTGAACTCCACCAACACGCTGGTGTTCCAGATTTATTCCGACGCATTCAAATACCTGCGGCTGGGCCTTGCTTCTGCTGAGGGTGTGGTGCTGCTGGCTTTTGTTGTGGTGCTTACGGTGGTTTACTTCGCGTTTCTCGGCAAACGCGTGCATTATCAGTAGAAGGAGGCGCGAGAATGGAAGATTACCGCGATTTGACATCCACCCACTTCGTCCGCGGCCTGAAGTACACGATCAACCTCCTGTTCAAGCTGCTGGTGCTGTTCATCGTTGCCTATCCCTTCTTCTGGGTTGTGCTGACGGCGTTTAAGCCCTATAAGGAAACCGTAACCTATCCCCCGTCCTTTCTTCCCTCCACATGGACGCTGGACGGCTTCCGCCAATGCACCGAATCCATCGATGTGCTGCACTTTATGAAGAACACGCTCATCATCAGCTTTACCGTGCTGCTGGCCCAGTACTTGGTGATCATCCCCGCGGCGTATGCGTTTGCCCGCGTCAAGTTTTTCGGCAAGGGCGTGCTGTTTGGCGTCGTGCTGCTTGGGTTCATGATCCCCCAGCAGATCACCTTCGTACCTGTGTACCTGATGTTTTCCAAGGCGAAGATGCTCAGCTCCTACTGGCCGCAGACCCTGCCGTTCATCGCCAATGCGTTTGGCATCTTCCTGCTGAGGCAATACTTCATGCAGATACCGGAGGAGATTATCGAGGCGGCACGCATGGACGACGCCGGTGAATTCAAGATCATCATCGACATTATGATTCCTATGGCAAAAACCGCGCTGTTCGCCATCGGCCTTTTAAGCTTCATCTCCATGTGGAACAGCTATTTCTGGCCCCTGATTATGACCACCAACGATACCTACCGCCCGCTGACCATCGCCGTGGCTTCGCTCAAGGCCGTGGACGGCGCCGTGATCTGGAACATGCTCATGGCCGCCAACCTCTTCCTGATCGGACCTATCCTGCTGGCTTACCTGCTGGCAAGCAAGCAGATTCGCAGCGCGTTTGTGTACTCGGGCATCAAATAAACCGGTTTTGAGAGCACAGGAAGGTTGGGTATTGCCGTTATCCAACAGCCCACAGCTCTGAAAATAAAGAAATAAAGGAGTGACAAAACCATGAAAAAAATGCTGGCGAGCTTTCTAACCCTCACCATGCTGCTTACGATGCTTTGTATCGGCACCGCGGCGGCAGAACCTACGGAAATCGTCTTCTGGACGGCACTTTCCGGCAATTTGGGCGAAACCCTCGACACCATCATCTCGGATTTCAACGCATCGCAGGATGACTGGAACGTCGTTGCGGAGTATCAGGGCAGCTATTACGATATCGCTGCCAAGCTGCAAACAGCCGTTGTTGCCGGCGAAGAGCCCGACGTTGTACAGTGCGAGTGCTCCCGCGTGTGCATGTTCGCCGAGTACGGCATCTTTGAAGACCTGACCGAAGAAGCGGCGGAATACGGCTTGGATGTCGATTCCCTGTTTGACGGCTTTATGGCCGACTGCGACTGGGGCGAGGGTCTCTACGCTTTGCCCTTCAACCGTTCCACACCGATGTTTTACTACAACAAGACCCTGTTCGACGAGCTTGGCCTGACCGCGCCCACCACCTGGGATGAGCTGCACGAAACGGCATTGGCAGTCTCCAAGGAAGGCGAAGTATGGGGCTTTGAGGTGCCTGTTGACTCCTGGTTCTGGGAAGCCTTCATCGTGCAGTCCGGCGGATCGCTGATGAACGAAACCAACACCGATATCGGCTTTAACAACGAATCCGGCTGGGCAGCTCTTTCACTGCTGCGCTCGATGGTAGACGACGGCTCCATGAAGGCGCCTCCGGGAGCCGAATACAACGCATGGGAAGCTGCCCGCTCCGATCTGGCTGCCGGCATCACCACTATGATCATGACCTCGTCCGGCGACCTGCGCACCCTGATGAACACCTGTGATTTCGAAGTCGGAACCGCGTTCCTGCCCGCCAACGAGCAGTACGGCGTGGTTACCGGCGGCGCGAACATCGCCGTTCTCGCGGGCCACGATGAGAAGATGGCCGGCATCATGGCGTTCCTGAACTACATGATCAGCCCTGAAACCGCAGGCTACTGGGCCGCCAATACCGGCTATGTGCCCATCAGCGAAGCCGCATCCCAGACTGATGTGTACCAGGAATTCCTGGCTACCTATCCGGCCGGCACCACCGCGCTTGCGCAGATGGAATATGCCACCAACCAGCCCACCATCCCGCAGTGGACGGAAATTGCAAACGAGTTCATGATGGACGAAATGCAGCGCTGTGTGGAAAACAGCGAGTACACGCCCGAAATGGCAACGCAGACCGTGTCTGATTCCGTGAAAAATCTGATCGGCACAAACTAATCGATCCAATTTAGGGTACAATAAGGAAGGCTTTGCCTTCCTTATTGTACCTTCCACGTATTGCTCCTGATAGAAAGGACCCGTTATGAATAAAAAGCGCCTGCTTGTTGTATCCATCGATTCGATGGTCACCGAAGATTTGAGCATTTTGAAGCAGCTGCCCCATTTTAAAATGCTTCTGGACGAATCCTCCGTCATCCTGCGCAACGAGGCCACCTACCCCACCTTTACCCACTCCATCCACACCGCCATTGCCACCGGCTGTTATCCCGCCACGCACGGTGTGATCGGCAACGAATATTTTCAGCCGGGCAACATGAAGCCCACATGGTTCGATCATTCGTCGGATGTGAAGGTGCCCCTGATCCAAACACTGGCAAAGCAGCACGGCTACAGCGTGGCATGCATTTACTGGCCGCTGTCGCAGGGCGCGCCGCTGGATTGGATTCTCTACCGCAAGGCATACTACACCCCCCAGGACAAGGAGCAGGCGCAGGTGCGCGAACGCTCCACCCCCGGCCTGTTTGACGAGATGTACCCCTATATCAAGGATACCTTTTCCATGGATTCCGTCTACAGCAGCGATCAGCTCTGCGGTAACGCCTGCGCCTATATGATCGATACCTACCAGCCAGACGTGATGTACACCCATCTGATTTCCATCGATACCATCCGGCACCATAAAGGTGTTTTCGGCGAACATATACTCAAAACTTACGAATTTCTGGACGGTGTGATCGGCCAGATGATCGACGCGCTCAAGCGGCAGGGGCTCTGGGACAAAACCATTTTCAACGTCACAGCGGATCACGGGCATCTGGATATCGCCCGCGTGGTTTCCATCAACCGTTTTTTCAAGGACCATGGCCTGATTTCCACCGACGCGGCCGGCAACCTGACGGACTGGAAGGCCTATCTGCACTCCTGCGCACTCTCCGGCCATATCTATATCAAGGACAACGATTCCGCCGTTGCCAAGCAAACCTACAAGCTGCTTTCCGAGCATAAGAAAGAGCTGGATATCGAGACCATTTTCACCCGCGAGGAAGTTAGCGCAAAATATCACCTTGACGGCGGATTTACCTACGTCATAGAATCCAACGGTGCCGCCACCTTCTCGGCGGATTACAACGCGCCGCTGCGTATCGAAAGCGGCAGCAAGGACTACCGTTATGCGGTTGCCACGCACGGTCACGAACCGTGGAAGGGCGTGCAGCCCACCTATTTCATCCGCAATCCGTACACCGACAAGCGACTGGTACTTGCCAAGGGCCGCATCATCGACCAGGCTCCAACGCTTGCCAAAATGCTGGGCTTCGATATGCCCGACGCCGACGGCGTGCCGCGGAAAGAACTGCTGTAAGAGGACAAAAGCTTGACAACAATTTACTTGATCCGCCACGGGGAAACCGATACCAACAGCACCCGGCGCATTGCCGGCCGTTATCAGGCAAACCTGACCGAGCTTGGGCTGTGGCAGGCGGCGCTGACTGCCGAATACCTGCGGGATATTCCATTTGACGCGGTATATGCAAGCAATCTGACCCGCGCCATCGACACGGCGAAGATCATCGTAAAGCCATACGGCTTGCCCGTATACATTGAAAGCGGACTTGCGGAAATTAATCTCGGTGACTGGGAAAACCTGACCATGCCGGAGGTGCAGGCCGGTTGGCCTGCGTCGTACGATATGTGGATGCACCATCAGGGCCAATGCGTATGTCCCAACGGGGAAAGCGTGCCGCAGGTACAAGCCCGCTTTGCCGCCACGCTCCAGCAGATCGCCTGCTATCACGAAGGGAAAAACATCTGCGTAGTCTCCCACGGCCTGGCCATCAAAACCTTCTACGCCAAGGTCTGCAACTACTCGCTGGATACCTTTCGCAGTCTGCCCTATTCAAGCAACGCCTCGGTTTCCATCTTCACCTGTGAAAACGGTGCCTTTGCCCTGCAGGCCTACAACCAGGATGCCCATCTGGGCGACTGCAAAACGGAGCTGTTTCCCGAAGCGTGAATACATTGGCACGAAAAAGCGTCCGCACTAACTGCGCGGACGCTTTGTTTTTACGATTGAACCGTTATTATCCTTTCACCGATCCGCCGGTCACGCCTTCTACGTAGAATTTCTGCATGATCACAAACAGGATCGAAATCGGGATGGACACCAGCACGCCGCCGGCGCAGAACTGGCCGAAGTAGTTGTTGATGCGCACCTTGTCCACCATAGCGTACAGGCCGATGGCAACGGTCTTGTTTGCGGAAAGGCCGGAGTTTAGCATGATGTTGGCGAATATGAAATCCATCCATGGCACGAGGAACGATGCGATTACCGTGTATACAATAATGGGCTTGGACAGTGGAAGCACGATCTTATAAAACACCGTAAACTCCGACGCGCCCTCAATATACGCGGCCTCGCGCATGGACTTGGGTACCGTATCGAAAAATCCCTTTGCGATCAGATACCCCAGCCCTGAGCTGCCTGAATACACAAGGATCAGCCCGATATTGCTGTTCGTCAGTCCGATGGATTTCATGATGAAGTACACCGCGATCATCGCCAGAAAACCGGGAAACAGCGAAAGCGTGCTGGCAAAGGTAATCATCCCCTTGCGCGCCTTAAAGCGCATGCAGCTCATCGCATAGGCGACCATCAGCACAAAGGTGGAGGAAATGATGCAGGTGAACACCGCGATGATGAAGGTGTTTTTAAACCAGTTAGGAAACTGCGATACATCATCCATGCCAAACAGCAGCGTTTGGTATTGCACCAGCGACCATTCCTGCGGGAAGAAGGTGCGGATGTTGGGCCCCGTATCGGCGCCAAACGATGTCACCACCAGCCAGATAATCGGGATCAGCCAGAAGATGGAGAGTATCGCCAGCACCACATGCCGTGTGATCAGCTTGAATGCTTTCATTGAAACCGCTCCTCTCTGTCGCCCTGAATAAGCTTGCGGAAGGCGAACACCGTAAACACGGCGGAAATGATGAAGATCAGAATACCGAGCACGGAGGCCATCTTGTAGTTGTAGTAGTTCTGCGTCAAGCGGTACAGCCACGTGATCAGCAGGTCAACCTCCTGTGCATTGGAGTTGGCCAGAAGCTGATCCTTGGTGACGAACACGTCGTTGGTCAGCAGGTAGATGACGTTGAAATTGTTGATATTGCCCGTAAACGAGCTGACCAGATATGGCCCCG
>DAOPIR010000093.1:0-11197 GCA_035399245.1 Candidatus Limiplasma sp. | reverse complement strand
GTTTACACAGGCAACCGCGCCGATGGTCACGCCGTCGGGCAGGGTGATGCTCGCGGTGCCGGTGCCGCCCATCACAGGCGTGGCCCCCGGCACAAACTTGCCGATCGTCGCGCCTGTACCTGCGCCAAACCCGCCCTGCTCCATGGTTTTGCGGGCGGCTTTGCAGGCCGCGTAGGCCATATCGGCATCGGGGCGCACCTTGCCATCCCCCACCATCAAATCAAACAGTACAGCGGCCGGCACAATAGGTACGGCATACGAGCCGGCCTCGTAGCCGACGCCGGCTTCCTCCAAAAAGCGCATCACGCCGCCCGCGGCTTCCAGTCCGAATGCGCTGCCGCCTGTGAGCATGACGGCGTTTGCCTTTTCCACAACCGCTTCGCTTACGGTGAGTGAAACCTCCCGCGTGCCCGAAGCAGCGCCGCGCACATCCGCGCCGACCACCGCGCCTTCACCGCCGCACAGGACGACCGTTACGCCGGTAAGCGCCTGATCATCCTGCGCCTGTCCCACGCGAATACCATGTACATCGGTAATTGCACCTTGAAACAGCGGTTTTGCCACTTTGCATCTCTCCTATTCTTCCAAGTGACTATGCAGTTCCAACTGATATGTAATTTTTCGTCAAATCGAATTCGTTTTCCTGCCGATCACCAGTCGGGTTGCCTGCCGCAGATCGTCGCATACGGGATAACCGGTTTCCGTCAGCCGCTTGCGGCTCATGTGTCCGCGTGCAATCAGCACGCAGCCGATCTGCAGCGCGTCGGCCACCAGCGCGTCGTGCACCGTATCGCCCAGCAATACACAGTTTTCTGAATTGATGCCGTTACGCGACAGCCAGTCTCTGGCGATATCCGTTTTATCCGTCGCATAGATATGGTCCAGGCCCAGCACATCGTCAAACCGGTCCAGAATATCCGCCGTTTCCAGCTGGCGGCGCAGGGTATCCAGCTTGCTGGCGGAAAGCACAACCTGTGAAAATCCGCTTTGCGCAAACACGTCCAGCGCGTCCACCGCATCGGCAAACAGCGGCACGGCATGGCAGCCGGCCACATAGGCATCCATCCAAGCGTTGGCAACGGCCTCGAAGTTTTCCTTCGTTACCCCTGCCCGCTCGTAATATACGCTGACGGGGAAGGTAAACTGCTCGTGATAGGTTTCCAGCGTATCAATCGCGGGCAAGCCGAAGCGCGGAAACACGGCGTTGCGCACCTGTATGGCAAACTGCACATCATCCAGCAGCGTGCCGTTCCAGTCCCAGAGAATAACGGGCCTGTTCATTTAATACGCCTTGGCAAAATAGATCAGCTTGTCGGCCTTCTTACCGCAGCACACGCAGGTATCGCCCACGGGCGTTTGATCAAAGGGCATATTGCGGCTGGTGGCGTTCATCTCCTGCTTGATCTTCTCCTCGCAGGCGGGATCGCCGCACCACATGGTTTTCGCAAAGCCCGTCTGCACGGCCTCGTTGAGCTCCTCCATGTTGTGCACAACCTTGATCCGGCTGTCGCGCAGCTCCTCGGCCTGTTTGAACAGGGTCTGCTGGATATCGTCCAGCAAGGCCGTAAGGTCGTCTGTCAGTGTTGCCAGCGTGATGGGCGCCTTTTCGCAGGTGTCGCGGCGGAACGCCATCGCCTGGTTGTTCTCAATATCACGGGGGCCGATCTCCAGGCGTACGGGCACGCCCTTGAGCTCCCAGTCGTTGAACTTAAAGCCCGGGGACACGGTATCGCGGTCGTCCACTTTGACGCGGAAGCCCGCCTGTTTCAGCTGGTTAAACACCTCATCGCATTTCTCCATTACGCCGCCCTTATGCGCGGCGATGGGCACGATTACAACCTGCACAGGCGCGATGCGTGGCGGCAGGCGCAATCCGCGCTCGTCTCCGTGGGTCATGATAATCGCGCCGATCAGCCGCGTGGAGATGCCCCAGCTGGTTTCGTACACGTATTCCAGCTTGCCTTCGCGGCTTAGATACTGAATATCGAACGCCTCGGCAAAGTTGGTACCGAAATTGTGGCTGGTGCCGGCCTGCAAGGCTTTGCCGTCCTGCATCATGGCCTCCATGCTGTAGGTGGCCAGCGCGCCGGCGAATTTTTCCTTGTCGGTCTTGCGGCCGCACAGCACGGGAATGGCAAGCTCTTTTTCCGCTACCTCGCGGTACACCTCGAGCATTTGCAGGGTCTCCTCCTGCGCTTCCTCGGGCGTCTCGTGGATGGTGTGGCCTTCCTGCCAGAGGAATTCCGACGTGCGCAGGAAGGGACGCGTGCTCTTTTCCCAGCGCATAACCGAGCACCACTGGTTATATTTCATGGGCAGATCGCGATAGCTGCCCACCCACTTTGAATACATCGCGCAGAAAATGGTCTCGCTCGTAGGCCGGATAGCCAGCCGCTCCTGCAGCTGCTCCTGCCCGCCCTGGGTTACCCATGCCACCTCGGGCGCAAAGCCTTCTACATGCTCGGCTTCCTTAAGCAGCAGGCTTTCGGGAATCAGCAGCGGCATGTACACGTTTTGATGGCCCGTGGCCTTGAAACGGCTGTCCGCCTCCTGCTGGATTCTTTCCCAGATGGCATAGCCATACGGCCGGATGACCATGCAGCCGCGCACCGGCGCGTAATCCACCAGCTCCGACTGCAAAATAACGTCCGTATACCACTGTGAAAAATCCTCGCTGCGGGGCGTGATATGCTCCACAAACTTCTGCTGATCCTGTTTCGCCATGGTTATTCCTCCTTCAATGAATGAAAAAACCCTCGTCCCAAACACTGTGTTGGGACGAAGGAAATCTTCGTGGTACCACCCGACTTAAGGCGCGCAGCGCCCTCACTCCAGTGCCCGATAACGGCGGCAGACCGTCGGGGATTAGCCGAGCTGTATGGATGCGGGGAACCCTGTTTGCGCGCGGCCTTCCTTTCAGCCGGTGGGATCGGCTCTCTTTGCTGCATAGGCAGGGCGTTCATCCGTGGCTCTATCCTAACACAGCCGATGATAATTGTCTATCCCCGCCGCAAATTTACCTAAAATTCGGTATCGATCGCGGTGGGCTTGGCATCCGGCGGGATGGGGCACTGATAGCCGGCGGCCGCTTTTTCTTTGAATTCCGCTTTGGCTTTTCGCAGGATTTCCGGATTTTCAAACAAGTCAATCGCCGTAGCGGCAATCACCTTGCCCGCCTGCAGCAATCCCTTGTGCGCAATGCCTGATACCCCGCACGATACGTTCTGCCACGAGTGCCCGGGCGAAAGGCTGGGGTATGTCGCGGCACGGCACTGCACCGTGGGCGTTTGCCAGCTGACATCGCCCACATCCGTAGAGCCGAAGGAGAACTTGCGTGAATGGTACAGGGGATTTAGAAAATCGTTGATTGGCTTTTGCCCGTTATCTGAAAGTTTTCTGACCTGATCCGCGATTGTTTCGTCGTTTTGCGGTCCAAAACCAGGCAGCTCCTGACTGTCGGTTGGATAGGTGTTTCGCAAAGCACGGGCAAACGCGGTTTCCTCCTGTGTGTAGGAAGGCGTGCCAAGCTCCGCAAAGTTATCGTACATCAGCGTTTCCAGCGTAAAGTTAGGCACAAGGTTGGCTGTGCCGTCGATAAAGCGGCTGGTTAGCTTGGTCTCGGTCATCAGGGCCGCGCCCTGCGCAATTTTATCCACGCGCTCCTGCAGCTTTAATGCATCCCCCACCTGAATATCGCGCACCATGTACAGCACCTTGGCATACGGCTGAACCACGTTTGGCGACGCGCCGCCCGCATCGGTAATCGCATAATGGATACGGCCGGTGGTCGGCATATGCTCGCGCAGAAATTCCACGCCGAGGTTCATCAGCTGCACTGCATCCAGTCCGGAGCGCCCCTGATGGGGATTGCCCGCGGCATGGGCCGCAACGCCGGTAAAGCGGTACTCCGTTTGGATGCAGGAGTTGCAGGTGCCGGTCGTAATTTCGTTGCAGCCGTCCGGATGCCACGTCAGCGCGGCGTCAAGCTTTTTCCAAAGCCCTTCCCGCGCCATAAACGCCTTGCCCGCGCCGCCCTCTTCGCCGGGACAGCCGTAAAAGATTACCGTGCCGGACGTATCGTTATCCTGCAAATACTGCTTAACAGCGATCGCCGCCGCCAGCGCGCCGGCACCCAGCATGTTATGGCCGCAGCCGTGTCCGCTGCCGCCTTTGACCCGCTCCTTGCGCTCGGTGCTCATGCCCGCCTGCGACAGGCCGCTCAGCGCGTCATACTCCGCCAAAATGCCCAGCACCGGCTTGCCGCTGCCAAAGCTTGCGGAAAACGCCGTGGGGATACCGGCAATGCCTTCCTCCACCGTAAACCCGAGCTCACGCAGTGTTTTTACATACAGTGCGGCGGACTTGAACTCCATCAGCGACAGTTCCGCATAATCCCAGATCGCGTCGCTGAGGTTCAAAATAGTTTCCTGATTATGGTCAATGGCCTCTAAAGCCTTGGCTTTCTGTGTATTCATGTTATCTGAGCACCTTACTGAAAAATTCTTGTGTACGGGGATTTTGCGGATGATCGAAGATATCCGCCGGCGGGCCCTGCTCGGCGATAATACCGCCGTCCATAAACAGCACGCGGTCGCTTACTTCGCGGGCAAAGCCCATCTCGTGGGTTACGATCACGCTGGTCATACCCTCGCTTACCAGCTGGATAATCACATCCAGCACCTCGCCGACCATCTCCGGATCCAGCGCGGAGGTCGGCTCGTCAAAGAGCATCACATCCGGATTCATCGCCAGCGCCCGCACGATGGCCAACCGCTGCTTCTGTCCGCCCGAAAGACGGCCCGGGTGCTCGTTTCGCTTGTCCAGCAAGCCAACCCGCTTAAGCAGCTGATCGGCGTAGTCCTGCATTTCCGATTTCTTGCGCTTACCCAGCATCACGGGCGCCAGGCAGATATTTTCGCTGACCGTCAGATGCGGGAAAATATTGAACAGCTGAAACACCATGCCCATCTTCTGGCGATGGCGGTTGATATCCACACCCTTGGCCGTGATCTCCGTGCCTTCGAAAAACACCTGGCCGCTGGTGGGTTTTTCCAGCAGATTCAGGCAGCGCAAAAACGTGCTCTTACCCGAGCCCGAAGGCCCGACGATCGAGATCACTTCGCCTTTTTTCACCTGCTCGTTAAGGCCTTTAAGTACCTTGAGCTTGCCGAAGTCCTTTTTCAGATCCACGACGCGGATCAGCGGCTCCTGCTCGGGGATATTGCTGGTGTTTTGCTCCAGACCAAACGTCAATCTCTGCTCAGTCACCGACAGACAGCCTCCTTTCGTACGACGCTACGAGCTTGCTCAGCGAGAACGTCAGGATAAAATAGATGATGCCGGCGATGATCAGCGGTTCAATCACCAGGTACATTGCGCCGGAAATAACACGGTATTGCGTCATGATGTCCCCGATGAAAAACACCGATGCCAGCGACGTTTCCTTGGTGACCATGATAAATTCGTTGCACAGCGCCGGCAGAATGTTTTTCACAGCCTGCGGCAATATCACGCGCTGCATGGTCTGCCTGCCGTCCAGCCCCAGGCTGCGGGCGGCTTCCATCTGCCCCCTATCCACGGCCTGGATACCGGCGCGCACGATTTCGCTGGTATAGGCGGAGCAGTTGATCACCAGCGCGACGGAAATGCAGATGAATTTGTCATTGAGAAACGGCAGCAGATCGGGCAGCATGAAATAGAAAAAGTACAGCTGCAATAAAAGCGGCGTACAGCGGATAGCTTCGATATAAGCTGTGGCAATAGTTTTCACGGGCCGGAAGCGTGACATGCGCATCATGGCGACAAGCGATCCGATGATCACCCCGAAAAACACGGCGATGGCGGACAGATACAACGTGTATTTCAATCCGTCCAAAAACAAGTAGCCGTACTTCACCACAACCTTGACGGTATTGGCTAACAAGCGGGTATTCCTCCTTTACACAAACGGGAAGGCAGCCGACCGCAAGCCGGCTGCCAAAAAGAGTAGTCCACAACAATCCTGGGAACGAGGGAAAATGTGCCTGCGCCATACCGGCGGATTTTCATCCGGCTGGTCCGCAAAGCGGCGGCGTACAGGCGGTTGAATCGGCGTTTAGTTTACGCCCAGCGATTCGGACAGTGCCACGGCATCCGCTTTCCACTGCGTGCACAGGCCCAGCTCGTTGATCTCCGCCAGGATCTCGTTAACGGCGGCCGCCAGATCATCCTCGCCCAGCGGGATGGCAATTACATTGCCTTCGTCGCTGTAATTATAATAGAACTGGCTCATGGTGATGTCCGGATAGTTCGTGGAAAACGATTCGCCAGTATCCTTTGCCATGGCGAGCGCGTCTACCTTGCCGGAGATCAGCATCATCACGCCGTCCTGCAGGTTGGTTACCAGCTCGGGAACCGCTTCGGTATACTCGGTTAGGAGGTTATACTGCAGCGAAGCATTCTGCACGGCAACTTTTTTGCCTGCAAAATCTTCGGCGGTCAGATAGTTGTCGTAATCTTCGGTACGCACCATGATACCCTGCTGGAGATCTTCTTCGTCATAATTATAAAAATCAGACAAAATGACCACTTCGGCACGTTCCTCGGTATAAGCAAAACCGGAGATACCCAGGTCAACCTTCGAGGTAGTTACGGCGCCAAGCACAGCGCTGAAGTCCATCGCTTCGATCTGCAGCTCTACGCCCAGCTTTTCGGCAATATAGCGGGCAACCGCCATATCAAGGCCCACATAGCTCTCCTGGCCGGTTTTATTGGGATCAATAAACTCCAGCGGAGCAAAGTCCGGACTGGTTGCAATAGTCAGCACGCCGGTTTCAAGGATATTTTCCAGCTTTGTCTGTGCAAACGCGGCGCCTGCGCTTACCGTCAGTAAAACGACCAAAATGAATGCCAAACCCTTTTTCATGATCATTCCTCCGTCTTTCTCATTGTACGGCGGCATCAATTCCAAGCGATACGCTCTCATTTTCCGCTATACCTTACAATAGTATACATGGTCATTCATTTTTTGCAAGCATTTGATGCATATTTATTCTTTTTTTCTTGCTGTTTATTTCTTATTTGCCTGTCGTGGGCACTGATCAGTCGATATTTTGCTTGTCGGATGCCCGGCGCATCAGCATAGCCTTTTGCTTAAACATCATAATATCCGCCTGCTGAAACAGCGAATCCAGCGTTTGATTCTTTTGCGATACAATGGCAAAGCCTGCGCTTACCGAAAGCGAAAACGGCAGCCGTCCGGAATCGTGCTGGTTTTGCAGCAGCGCGTTGAGGCGCTCAATCGACGATTTCAGCTCCGCTTTTGCGCCGTGCTTGGTGATCACCATAAATTCGTCGCCGCCAAACCGGCAGATAAAATCATCCCACTGGAATTCCGTTTCCAGTGCGCGGGCAACGGCAATAATCGCTTCGTCGCCCATAATATGCCCGTATTGATCATTGATGCATTTGAAATTATCGATATCCAGCACCACCACCGCGGTGCCGTTCTCACTTTTTCCGGTTTCCCGCACAAAGCGCTCAAAATATGCAAACGCCTGCCGCCGGTTGTAAATGCCCGTAAGGGTATCGGTTGTGATTTCCGTGTTCTGGTTATTCACATACAGCACCATCAGCGCAATCACCGTAATGTTCCACACGTAGGTCACGTTGTAGAAAAAGCACTGCACCACGCCGCCGATCAGCGGTATGATCGTAAACTTGAGCAGCCAGCGGTACTGCCTGATGTTTTTCGCCCTTTCGTTGTTTTTCCGGTGTGCCTTTGTAAAGTGCACCATCACCTTGATCGCGGCAATAAACATCAGCAGAAAAGACAGGATAAACGACAGCGGCAAAAGATCTCCGCGCTGATAGGTGTTGATGTCCGTAATCCTGAAAAACCAGCCTGTAAAGGGCGTAAGCAGCGCCATAATAATGTGCAGTCCGACAGGGAGCATATACCAATGCGCCAGGCGCTTTTGCTTTTCCATCGGAATTTCCAGCACGACATCCGTAAACCGGATAAAGAAATACGACGGCAGCGGATCCAGCGCATAAAAAAGGGTCGTCGCGATGATCTGCGTCATCCGCATGGACGGGTCGACCCTTCCGACCACGATCCAGTTGATGCTGTCGGTAATCAACAGCAGCATATTTGCAATAACCATATACTGGAATATGACATACCGCTGTGTTTTGATACAGCGGTTTTTTTGATGATTATCGGATAAAAAAATGAACAGGATGATTAACGAAAAGCAGTTTACGAACAGAGGTGTTTGCCATGCAAATGATGCGCCGTTATCCAAAGTAGTGCACCGCCTTAGCCAGTCGTCGAGAGAAAAGGTACAAGCAGCTATATCAGTCCAAGGTTCTTGCCTCTGTATACATAGACAGCACGATCTCTATGTGCATCCTAGCAAATACCGCTTTGTTCGTCAAGCGGGAAATGCCCGATATATCCAACGCCACCCTCGCCTAACCGTATCGCCCTGCTTTACGCGGGGTGCTTTTGATCGGGATCCCGTTCTTCAATCTCGAGTGTCGGCGGCGTAAAAGCCGGCCTAAGCTCGGCATAGGGAATTTGATGGTTCAGCCACGCCTTTTTCAGGCCTTCGTCCGTCAGTATCACCGGCATCCTGTTATGGTAGGGCAACATCTGCTCGTCCGCCTCGCGCGTAAGGATGGCAAAGCCGTCAAACCCTCCGCCGGCAAAACCGCCCAGAAACTGCCCGTATACGCCCGCCATATACATCAGCGGTTCCCCGTCATCCGGCCTGAAAGCGAACTTATCCTTGGTTTTCCGACCGGAGGTGCGCCGCCACTCAAAAAAGCAGCTGGCGGGCACCAGGCAGCGGCGTTCGCGTGCCGCCTTTTGAAACATGGGCGTAACATCGGTTTTTTCGGAGCGGCTGTTGATCACCAGCCCGCCGCCGCCAACGCGCGGAAAGCCCCATTTCATCGGCCGTACGGTAACACCGTAATCCGGTTCGTTTACGATGACGGGAACAATCTGCGACGGGAAGATTTCCCCCATGCTTATCTGATCGTGCATGGGCAGCCGGCGCTTGGATAGCTCCGCCAATATCGCGCGCACCTTGATATTTTCCTCTTCGTTATCGATGTAATAGCGTCCGCACACGGTGTTCACCCCCTAAAAGAACAGGTTACGGATATCCTCTTCGGTCAAGCTGGATAGTGCGGTCTCGCCCGCCAGTACCACGCGGTCGAACACGGCGCGCTTGCGCTTGGACAGATCGGTTACCTTTTCTTCAATCGTTCCCTGTGCAATCAGACGAATCACGTCCACATCGCGGGTTTGGCCGATGCGGTGCGCACGGTCGATCGCCTGCTCTTCCACAGCGGGGTTCCACCACGGATCATAATGAATTACAAGATCCGCGCCCATCAGGTTCAGCCCCGTGCCGCCCGCCTTCAGGCTGATGAGGAATACCGAGCCCTCGCCGCCGTTAAAGCGGTCGCAAAGCTCCTGACGAAGCTCGGGGCGGGTGGAGCCGTCCAGATAGAGCGTCTTGATGCCCTCGCGGGCCAGCCGCTTGCGGATAATCTGCAGCATACCCACAAACTGCGAGAAGATTAGCATGCGGCGCTTGTCTTCGATGGCCTGTTTTACGGTTTGAATCAGCAGCTCCAACTTGCCGCTGGTACCTTCGTAATCGGTTAAAAAGAGCTTGGGATGGCAGCACACCTGCCTGAGCTTCAGCAAAATGCTCAGTACCTGCATGCGTGCGCGCGGCAGCGATCCGTTATCCAGCGCCTCGCCCACATGCACCCGCAGCGTTTCCAGCAGCTGCCGATACACGCGCTCCTGCTCGGGCGTCATCGCCGCGTAGAGGGACTGCTCGTGCTTCTCCGGCAGATCTTTAAGCACCTCGGATTTCAGGCGGCGCATGATGAACGGCTTAATGCGCTCCTGCAGCTCTTCGGCATGCTCGCTGCCGCCATAGCGGCGCAGGAAGGACGCCTGTCTGCCCAGATAGCCCGGCAGTACAAAATCGAAGATGCTCCACAACTCGCCCATGTGGTTTTCCATCGGCGTTCCCGTCAGCGCAATGCGCACCTGCGCGTCGATCTCCTTCACGGCCGCCGCGCCGATGGACTGCGCGTTTTTGACAAACTGTGCTTCGTCCAGTATGGCAAAGCGGAACTGCAGCTTGCTGATCAGCTCGATATCCCGCCGCAGCAGCGGATAGCTGGTCAGCACCACGTCCACTGTAGAATCGTCGGCAATTTCGATGATCACGCGGCGGCGTTCCTCCCGCATGCCGGTAACCAGCCGGATGGTCAGGTTATCGTCAAACCGTTTAAACTCCGCCAGCCAGTGATAGATCAGCGACGTCGGCGTAACGACCAGGCTTTGCATCGGCCCGTCCTTCTTTTTGGCGGCGGACAGCGCGGCGATTACCTGCACGGTTTTCCCCAGCCCCATTTCATCCGCCAAAATGCCGCCCATACGGCCCTCGTACAGCGAAAGGATCCAGCCGGAGCCACGCTTTTGATAAGGCGCAAGCTTTTTACGCAGCCGCGCGGGAATATAACTTTCGGCTGTATCCGCGTGCTCGGAAAACGCTTTAGCCGTATTGTTGACCTCGTCGGTCGCCTGGGTGCTGCCGCCGGCCATCTTGAGCATGGTCACCATGTATGCCGCACGATACGCGCCAAAATTCAGCTCCCGCGCATCGGGTTCGGCCTGCGGATCATCCAGTGAAGCGGCCTCCAGCAGCTCCTGCGCCACAGGAGCCAGCGCGGTCATATCGCGGATATCCAAAAATTCACCCGATTTCAGCCGCACATACTGCTGGCGCGCTTCGATGGCCCTGAGCACCGGCACGAGCTCTTTCACCGGTTCCGTGCCCTCCAGCAGCGAAAACAGCAGCCGCCCGCCCTGCATGCGGAACGAGGCCGTGCCGCTGAACCGGCGCGGTTTCATTTTGCGGAAAGCCTCGGACACAAATACCTCCGCCTGTTTGCCAAGCTCGGTAACGCCCTGCGTGCAAAACGTGAGAATATCCTTGGCACGGCGCAGCACGATGTGCCCTTCCCGCACCACAAATCCCGTATCGGAAAAGAAATCCAACAGCTCCGTCTCGGCGCGCCCGTCCCGCAGCAGCAGCTTGCCCTCGGGCAGTATCTGCTGGGGCTGTGCTTCGGTTTGAAACAGGTGGATCACCGTATCGCCGTAGTGCAGCTCCACGCGGGC
>DAOPIR010000092.1:0-11240 GCA_035399245.1 Candidatus Limiplasma sp. | reverse complement strand
AACAAAGTGAAGCAGGTGGGAAAACAGAACGATAAAAGAAATGCTATGCGTAAAGCAAAGGCTAAGATGCCGAAAGTCAGACCCCGCGAGAAGAAGAAACGATGATGCCTGCCGCCACGATCAGCGCAGGAGCAGACCCCAAAACGGATATCATAAAGAAAATTCAAATTAGTGGGATAAAAATTCCCATAAACTATTGATTTTTGGCTGGGTCTCATGTATCATATTACCGTTGCGCTGATATAGCTCAGCCGGTAGAGCGCATCCTTGGTAAGGATGAGGTCCCCAGTTCGAATCTGGGTATCAGCTCCAGCACAAAGCCCTTAATCCATAGAGGATTGAGGGCTTTTGCCGTATTACGATGATTTTACGGAATTCGATTAACCCAACGGCTTCCTTATCCGTCATTAGGAAGTGACTTGTCAGTCGTGATAGAAACCATTCCTTGTATCATTTCTGCTTTGTGAGCGGGGGTGCTGAGCATAAATCGGCATAACGTTGCGGCGGAATCAGCATAATCAAGAAGGACAAAAATAAAGGAAATGGGTCATATCAGAGGTTATGGATTCCTCATTGCATCTCCGCATCCCGGCCAAAGAACTCCCATTGCCGGAGGGAGGGAAACGGCGAGGGCTGGGCATCTGTGGTGATCAGGTGATCGAGCTGCGCCCAGGTGACGGTGTGCGGGCCATCCAGCGGGATGGCTTGGGGGCCGTCCAGCTTTTGCAGATCGAACGTCTTTTCATAACCGTCGGAAAGGTGCAAGGTTCCTTTGACCCAATATCCGTCGTGAACAAAATCCGCACGGATGTACAGCACCATGGTATCCGTTACCACCTTGCGGCCAAAATCCAGCCGGATGGCGGCGTCTGCACGCCCGCCGATTCCCCAGCTTAAGTAGGGCCATTCACCGTGCCCTGCGGCGGTGTGCATGCCGTCGATCGTGTTGCGGGCAAAAAACACGCTTTCGTCGCGCGTTTCCACATTGGCGGAAGCGTGTGGATAGGCATGGCTGTCGTGGCGCTGGTCGGCAGGGTTGCAGGCAATGTTGCGGTATTCATTGCCGGCGTCTTCCCGCAGGGAGATTGCGTGGCAATCGCCCTGAAAGGCAAACGGCGGCTGCCCGTCCGGCAGATCGCCTTCCAGCGGAAGCGCATATATCCATTTTTGATCCGGCAGATATACCCGGGCTGGGAGCATGGTGTGATCAAGACGGGCGATTACGTGCTGTGACGAGCTTTCCAGCTCAATGGTATCGCCTGGCTGATAGGCGCCGTGAAAGCAAAGCAGTGCTTCGCCTTCAGCGTCGCAGGCCGCCAGTATTTCTTCCTGACGTTTAATACGGATGCGGTTCATGAAGGGCCCTCCTTAGTGCTGTATAAAGTCACTATAGCATTATGTTGAAATGATGTCTATGAATATGGTATAAACAACAGGAAAGAAACTATCACGATAGAGGAGAAATTGCATATGAAAGATAGTTTTACCGAGATCAAGCGATTTCAGGTGAAACCTGAGAAAATAGCGGAATTTGAAGCGCTTGCAGCCAAAATGGCAGCCGAACAGCAGCTGCAGCCCGGGTGCCTGGACATTCGGTATATGAAACGTTTTTTCACGATCGACGGGGTGGAGCCCGGCAATCCGCCCAGAGAGCTGACGAAAATCGTTAAAGGTATGAAGTATTTTTCCTGCTGGGAGTTTGACAGCAAGGAAAGCTACGGAAAAGCAATCCAATGGTATTTCGGCGCCTATGGCAAAGAGGTACAGCGGCTGTTGATTATGCCGTTTGATATTTACTGCGGCAACAGCTTAATCTAAATATTCGTTATCCCAATCCGTAAAGGTGCACAATCCTTCCGCCGGAAAATGCGCAATATACGTTTTGCCGCGGTTGAGGCACAGCTCGTTACCCTGATCGTCGTAATATACGGTAGGTCCGTCAAGGGATGAACACACCCAATACCCCGCGATATAGCGCCCGTTGATAAAGATATCGGCACTTCCCTGCCCGATGCTTTGTACAACGGGCTTATTGGCGCTGTCGTTTTCGTATACATACTCCACGCGCTGAATGATCACATTGGTAAAATCGAGCGCCTGCTTATGCTCGTCGCTGCGGTCCTCCGCGGTGGAAAAAGAGGCAAATTCCACCCATTTTTTCGGCTTGATACCGGCGCCGCAATAGCGCGTATAGGTATTGCTGTCTTCGTTGTAGATGAAATGGGAGATATTGTATTTGTAACCCCAGTCAAGGCTGATGATGGAAGCGGTTGGATAGGTATCTGCGGTATACGTGTCGGTGCCAAACAGGAACGGATGCGGGGCAGCGGAATAAGTTTCGGGAATTAGATCGTAGACAGCAAGCAGATCCACGCTGTAGTTGGAGGGCGCTTTGACATTTTTGATATGATAGCCCAGCGTATAATACTCAGTGGAACGGATGTTGAATAAAATACCCAGCTCTTCGGTGCCGGTTTGACTGAACAGCTGCGCGATAGCGCCGTCCGGCTGACGGAAGGAGCCTAGGAAGCCGCCGCCGTACACCAGCGCGCCCTGCCACGATTCACGAAGCAATACCGGCCCGATCCGGCATGATCGGACAGGACCAACGCCGCCGGCAGGCTCACCCTGTGCAAAGCAATCGGAAAACAGCATAGTGAACCGCGTATAGCCTCCGCGATGGATGATCTCTTCATAAATAATATCGGCATACTGGATTCCCCATGGTGTACGCTTTGCAATTCCGGTGGCTTGCACAGCATAGCCGTTGACGGTAGCATTGCTTACACTGTTGCCGATCTGTACAAGCACCGGCATATACCGGCCTTCCCACGGAAGGCCGGTCACAGGGCTTTCTCCCGCAATGACATCGTGGATAGCCACTTCGTTTGGGACCGAGATATTACGGTCGGCGATGTTTTGCAACACTGTACTGTTTTTAACCGACAGGGTGTATTCGGGGCCGTCGGCCAGCGCACAGCAGATGATTGCCAATACGGCGCAAAGGGTGCATAGGAACGCAAATTTCTTCATGGCAGCCTCCAGAAAGTTTCAAAGAGACGGTTGCTTCAATGATCTGAAAGAATAAGGATATCCCAGTATATCATAAAAAAGTGGGCTTGCTTCTTGACAGGGGAGATAGGCCTGTTTATAATGACGGTGAATAATGAATAGGAGTTCACTAATGCCGCAGATATTAAAAAAAGAGATTAAGAACAAAATACTGCAAAGCGCGTTAAACAGCTTTCTGGAAAAGGGGTACCGAAATACCTCCATGCAGGAAATTGCGCAAAACGCGGGGATTGCCGCAGGCAACATTTATAATTATTTTAAAAACAAGGAAGAGGTATTCTCTACGTTGATTCACCCTGTGCTTACCAGAGTGAAGGAGATATTTGCAATTCAAAGTAAGGATCTTCCGATGCTGAACACGGAGGACAGGATGGGCATTGCACAGCGGCGGATGGAAGAGTTTATTCAGGTTTACCAGTCCAACCGGAAGGTGTTTGTGCTGCTGTTTGAAAAAAGCGACTCTACGAAATTTGAGACGACTAAAGCGGATGTGGAGGATAGCTTTGCCGCGGCGATTATCCACGCGAAAAACGATTTTACGTCGAACGCCGCAACCCAGGAACAGCAAATGCTGATCAAGGCGTTTGCGTCGGCGTATGTCAGCGGAATCATCAGCATTTTAACCGAAAAAACAGACGAGGCACTGAAACTGAATGTTTTGCAGGAGTTCCTGCCGTTTATGCGCACCAAACTGAGCGACAGCTTACGCTGAAGGAGAGAAATCGCATGAAATTGGAGAAGTTGATTCAAAGCCTGATCCGGAATAAAAAAATCACGTTGTTTTTCGTGTTTCTGGTCATTGCGGCCGGAACCCTGGCGTTTATAGCGATGCCAAAGCAGGAATCTCCGGATTTTACGGTACCGTATGCCATGATTACCACCATATTCCCGGGCGCATCGCAAAACGATGTGGATACCTACGTTACCGTGCCCATTGAAGAGGCTATTGAAGCTGTAGACGGATACGAAGCGTCCACATCCTACAGTGCCAACAACCTGTCGCTGGTTGTACTGGAGCTGAAGTTTTCAGCTGATAAAGAGGAGTCGTTCCGGCAGCTGAAAGAGATCCTTTCCGATTTACAATCGGAGCTTCCGGAAAACTGCGGCGAAATCAGCATCAATACCAATATCACGGATACCGCCGGCGTACTGATCAGCTTGTCCTCCGATGAACTGACGAACAAGGAAGTGGTGGAACAGGCGAAGATCGTGCAGGACGGGTTAAGCACGATCGACGGTTTTCAGCGCTTTGAAATCATCGGCAATCTGGACTACGTGATCTCGGTGAAGATGGACGAAACGAAAATGCAGGCTGTCGGTGTGAGTTTCAGCGACGTGGTTGCGCTTATCGAGGCGGGGAACGAGGACCTGCCAATGGGAAACGTCGTGGAAAACGGCGAGCAGATCACGGTGGATTATACTGGCGGGTATACAAGCGTGGACGAGGTCGGTGCGCTGGAAATCGGGTATTCATCCGCGCTGAGCCGAACGATCCGGCTTCAGGATATTGCGGAAGTTACCTATGCGGCAGACGACAGCAATACGTATTATACGCATAACGGTAAGCAAGCGGTTATTTTGGCCGGATACTTCGAGGACGACGTGAACATTCTGCCGTTGAAAGATGAAATACAGGACAAGCTGGACAGTATGATAGACGAGCTTCCCGAAAGTATGGATGTATCGCTGATCATCTCCCAGCCCGAAGAGATCAGCGAATCGCTGACCGGAGTTCTGAATAACCTGCTGATCGCCGTATGCCTGGTGATCCTGGTTGTGCTCTTTGGCATGGGCATCAAAAACGCCGTGGTTGTATCGGTGTCGCTGCCGCTGTCGGTGCTGCTCTCGTTTTTGGCCATGTACCTGTTCGGAATCAAAATTCATCAGATTTCCGTCACCGCGCTGATTATCAGCCTGGGCATGCTGGTGGATAATTCCATCGTTGTCAGCGATTCCATCCAAAACTATCTGGACGCGGGTGAAAAGCGGATGGATGCGTGTGTACAGGGCGTAAAGAGCGTCGCACTTCCGATCCTCACCTCTACACTGACGACCATTGCGGCGTTTGCACCGTTTATATTCCTGAACTCCATGGCGGGCGACTATATCAAATCAATGCCGGAAATCGTGTGCATAGCGCTGGCGGCGTCGTATTTATCGGCGGTGTTTGTAATTCCGGTGCTGGGCTACATCTTCTTCAAACCGCGTACGCAGCAGAAGAACCGCCGCAACAAGAAGGGTTTCAAGCGTTTGCTGGAATTCAGCCTGCGGCACAGGGCGCTGGTGATCGGCATGGTGCTGGTACTGCTGGCCGGCAGCGCCTATCTGGCGGTCAATCTCAATATGATCTTTTTCCCGGCAGCCGATAAGAACATTCTCTATATTGACGTGCGCAACAACGTATCCAATGAGCTTGACAGCACGCAGGATATCGTAACCTCGCTTTCATCATTCGTCGAAGAGGAACCGGGCATAACGGAATACACCGCCTCCATGGGCGGCGCGCTGCCGCGGTTTAACGACATTATGTATATCTATACGCAAACACCGGATGTCGGGCAGATTATGCTGCGGGTGGACCTGGAGGAAGCGGGCTTTGATACCAATGCGGACTATAAAGCATATCTGCAGGAAAAGATCGACGAGCTGGGCCTGGACGCCAAAGTGACCGTAAAGCAGCTGATGTACGGCTTCCCAATGAACGAGGATGTGAAAATCCGGATCACCGGGGATGATCTGGACGCGCTGAAGGGATACGAAGATGAGATTTACGGACAGTTGGTCGGCATGGACGGATTTATCAGCGAGAACAAAGGCAATGTGAAATACGTTGATTCCTACACGATGGAGATCGACGGCACGGCGGCCCTGATGAACGGTATTATTTCGGCGGAAGCGCAAAACGAGCTGAGCATCGCTATGCTCGGCAGGGACGCGTCCTATGTGATGGACGGCGATGATCAGGATACCATCGTTGTGTCTGCCGATGTTACGACAACTGACGACGTGCTCTCCATTCCGCTTTCCAGTTCCAACGGCGGTTATATCAGCGCAGGCGATATCCTAACCCTTACGCAGACACAGGCGCTTTCGACCATCCCAAGGTATAACGGCGATTACACAATGACCATCACGGCTGATTATGATCCTGCCTTTGATAAAACCGAATCGCTTGCGCAGGCCAAGGAAGAGATTGAAGCGATGGATCTGGGCAGCGCAACCGTGGAGTACGGCGGTGAAGACGAGCTCATCTCTGAAAACTTCGGGCAGGTAGGCATCCTGGGTCTGGCGGCGTTGGCTGTGGTATTTGTTATCCTGTTGATCCAGTTCAAGTCGTTCAGCATGCCGCTGATCATCTTTATCACCATTCCGCTTTCGGTAATCGGTTCCGCTACAGGGCTGTATATCACAAAGCAGCCGCTGTCGTTTACGGCGCTGCTGGGCGTGGTCAGCCTGCTGGGCATTGTGGTGAACAACGCGATTATCTTGGTGGACTATATTAATAAGGAACGTAAAAACGGCGTGTCACTGCATACCGCATGCGTAAACGCATCCCTGCGCAGGCTGCGGCCGATCCTGCTAAGTTCCATTACCACGGTGATCGG
Organism: Candidatus Limiplasma sp.; assembly: GCA_035399245.1. GTDB lineage: Bacteria > Bacillota > Clostridia > Christensenellales > Aristaeellaceae > CAXXOK01. The sequence goes on along the minus strand of DAOPIR010000092.1, from coordinate 4,563 downwards.
GCTGATCCCGCTGGCGGTTGGGCAAAGCCAGCTGTTTAAGCCGATGGCGGTTGCGCTGATGAGCGGGCTGCTGGTTTCCTCACTGTTTACACTGGTTGTACTGCCCGTGTTTGTCAGCTTCACGCAAAAACGGAAGATGCAGTAGCATTACTGCAGCATAAATAGAGTATAAACGATATAGCGCTTCACAATATCGTCTGTTTGTGGTATGCTTATATGTTCCGAAGAATGTATTTCTGCGGAACACCAGAGGTAGTAACACATCAATCCGCACAGGTGATTTGCACAGCTGGCAGCGGAAAAACGAAGAACAGGCAAAGGGAGCAACCAGTAAAAATGAAAACAAATATACTCGAGATTCACGACCTTTGTGTGAATGTGAAGGATCAACCGATCCTCAAGCATTTGAACCTGACCATTCCCGACGGCGAAGTCCACACCCTCTTTGGGCAGAACGGGAGCGGCAAAACGACACTGATGATGACCATCATGGGGTTTTCCGGATATGAAGTTACGGACGGCCAACTCCTGTTTAAGGGGCAGGATATCACGAAGCTTGACGTTGCCCAGCGCGCAAGGCTCGGTATGGCGATTGCCCAGCAGCGTCCGCCCACGGTATTCGGCGTGAAACTGTGCGAAATACTTTTATATATCCTCAAGGATACCGATCATCCCCAGCAACGGATGCTAGAGTTGGCGCAATCGGCAAAGATGGAGGATTTTCTTGACCGCAGTATCCACGACGGATTATCCGGCGGGGAAATGAAACGTGCGGAGCTGCTGCAGCTGCTGGCAATGCAGCCGGATTTCGCTATGATGGACGAACCGGATTCGGGCATTGATATCGAAGCGCTTAGCATGATCGGCGGGCTGATGAATCGGCTGTTTTCACCCGATGAACTCCATCCCGCAAAGCGAAAAGCGGGGTTGATCATTACCCATAATGGGAACATTCTCAAGCAGCTGCATATCGATAAAGGCCATGTGATGTACGACGGCAGCATTGGCTGCTCTGGCAATCCTGCGATTATTCTGGACCGGATTACCCGTTTTGGCTATGAAGAATGTGCCAACTGCATTGAAACGGGGTGTGAGCTATGAGTGATCTTACAGATCGGAACAGTTCCGTTAATCAGCTAAGTGAACGCGATATGCAGTCGCTGGCCAATGTCGGCGTGCTGCCGGGCAGCAATGCCCGTTCCGCCACGATGGTGGTACGCGACCAGCAGACCGCCTGCCTGATGAATGACCGGCAGGATGTGGAACTCCTGCCGATTGCCCGGGCGCTTACATGCTACGATTGGCTGAAAAAGGACTACTATTTCAAAGCCGTATCAGCCGATTACGACGATATCACGCGCCGGTGCGCGAAAACAGACCATCCCATCGGATATTTTATTCGCGTCAAGCGGGGCGTGCACGCCAAGCTTCCGTGCCAGACGGCGATGTATATGGCGACCGACGATACCGAACAGGCGGTGCACAATATCGTGATTTTGGAGGAGGATGCCCGGCTGGAGCTGATTACGGGCTGCGTATCCGAGCACCAGATTACCAGCGGGCGGCATCTGTCCGTGGATGAATACTACATTGGCAAAAATGCATGGCTGACCAGCACCATGGTGCACTCGTGGGGAAGCCGCATGAAGGTGTATCCGCGTGCCGGCACGGTCGTAGAGGAAAACGGCCGCTATGAAAGTAACTATATTTCCCTCAATGCCGCACAGATGGTGCAAAGCGATCCGCAGACCTATCTCAATGGGCAAGGCGCCAACGCGCAGTTGCTTACGGTTGTGCTGGGTACGCAGGGCTCGGAGATTACCACGGACGGCAATGTGTATCTCAATGCCGAAAATACCAACGCGGAGCTGCTGCACCGCGGCGTGTGCCTGGGCGGCCAGATGAAACAGGGAGGGTTGATCATCGCAAACGCGCCCGGAAAGGGACATGTGGACTGTGCGGGCATGCTGCTGGATACAAAGGGAGACGGTTATATACAGTCCATCCCGGGCCTGCGGTCGCATCACCCCGACGCGCGGCTCAGCCATGAAGCCAGTATCGGCAAAATAGCGCCGGAGCAGCTGGAGTACCTGATGTCACGCGGCATGGAGGAGATGGAAGCCGTTTCGATGCTGATCAGAGGATTTTTAGGGACTGATATTGTCGGACTGGGCAATGAACTGGACGCGCAAATCGCCGAAATTGTACGGCTTGCCGGCCATGGCGAGGAGTAGAAAGGGTATACGTCGTATTTGAAAATTGCTTGGAATGGCTGTATACTGATTATGTACAATGACGGTTGATTGTTGAGGTAGAATGATGGACGCACATGCGGAAATATATGCGAAGCTGCGGGCCAAAGGGCTGCGCATCACATCGCAAAAGAAAAAGATTTTAGACGTGTTTCTGGCCAATCCGGACAGAATGCTGTCGGTGCATGATGTTCATACGCTTCTGCCGGAGGATACGAGCATCGACAATGCTACGGTGTACCGCAATATACAAAAATTTCTGGATTTCGGCATACTGGAATCGATGAACGACGAGCAGGGCGTGAACCGCTATACGGTGTATGAACGGGATCATCACCATTATCTTATCTGCACGGAATGCGGAAAAATCATCAAAATCCCGTGCGAAGGGCAGTATTGGCATACCCATGCCCAGGAGAATAACTTTCACGAAACCCACCACCGGCTGGAAGTATACGGAAAATGCGCCGAATGCATTACACAGCACCATTAATTTATTTTTGCGAATGCTATTGACAACCTAAAATGCGTGTGCTACTATCCTTATTGCAATATAGTTGCAATAAGGAGGATAACTGTTGTGAAAAAAAGATGGATGCTGATGATAGCTGCCGTGCTGCTGGTATCGATGATCGGCGGGCAGGCTGCCATGGCACAAGAGGATAGCGACACGCTTACCGTAGCGGTAGGCATTGTGCCGGAAGAGGCGTTTGTACAGGCTGTTGCGGGCGATCTGGTCAGCATTGTTACGCTGGTCCCTCCGGGAAACAGCCCGGCAAACTACCAGCCGACAGCCATGGAGATGCAGGCGCTTTCCGATGCGAAAATCTACTTCACCCTGCAGATGCCAACCGAGCAGGCGAACATTCTGCCTAAGGTGAGCGATTTTAACGCCGATATCAAGATTGTTGATCTGCGCGAAGCCGTGCTTGCACAATATCCGCTGCTCAACACCGACGGCGAGGAAATTGAAACGACCGAAGGGCAATCCGTCGATCCGCATGTATGGCTGTCGCCCAAGCGTGCGGCCGTGATGGTACAAACGATCGCCGATGAACTTTCTGCGCTGGACGAAGCCAACGCGGATATCTATCAGGCCAATGCCGCGGTGTATCTGGCAAAGCTTTCCGCGCTTGACAGTGAGATACAGGAGAAAGTAGCCGGTTTGTCGAATACTTCGTTCCTGATCTACCATGCCGCGTATAATTACTTTGCCAAGGATTACGGCCTGACCATGATCGCGATTGAGATTGCAGGCAAGCAGGCAACCGCGGAAGAGCTGCAGGGTGTGATTGATTTGGCGCGGGAGAGCAACATCACCACCGTGTTTTATCAGGCGGAGTTTGACGACAGTCAGGCGGAAACGGTAGCTGATGAAATCGGCGGTACGGTGGCACAGGTGGCCCCGCTGTCTATAAACTATATTCAAGGGTTGGAGGATTTTGTGAGCGCGCTTGCGCAATCCAAAGAATAAGATGGAGAAATCAACAGATATTACTTTTACCAATGTAAGATTCTGCTATGGGGAAGTTTGCGCCGTAAACGGCGTAAACTTTTCTTTGCGTACCAGAGAGCTGTCGGTGCTGGTAGGGCCGAACGGCGGGGGAAAGAGCACCCTGATCAAACTGATGGCGGGGCTTAGAAAGCCGGACGAAGGTACGATCGCCTTCCGCAAGGGGATTGAGGTCGGCTATGTGCCGCAGAACTTCGCGTTTGATACCGCTTTTCCGCTGACCGTGGAGGACCTGGTGCTGCAGGGAACGCTGCCAAAGAGAATAATGCCGTTTCGCAAATACTCGCCGAAACAGCGTGAAAAAGCCATGCAGGCGATTGCGCAGGCTGGCCTGAAAGGCTGTGAGCATCGCGGCATCGGGCAGCTTTCCGGCGGACAGCTGAAGCGCGCAGTGATCGCCCGGGCATTTGCCTCCGACGCAAACCTGATTGCGCTGGATGAACCGGACGCGAGCCTGGATATCGAAGCGGCAAAGGAGCTGTTTGAAATCCTGAACCAGATCAAACACGAAAAAACGATCGTAATTGCCAGCCACAGCATCAATTCGATATTGGATATCGCGGATAAAGCGCTGTATGTGAACAAGACCGTGTCGGAATTTGATTCCTGCTTGGAGCTCAAGCAGAGGCTGAAGGGAGGCATTTCGCTGTGATAGACGCGATATTAAACTACCGGTTCATGCAAAATGCCCTGTATGCGGCGCTGCTGGCCAGTGTGGTAACCGGCATTATCGGCACGATCGCAATTGAAAAAAAGCTTATCAGCATGTCGGGCGGCATAGCGCATGCCTCGTTTGGG
>DAOPIR010000091.1:0-11583 GCA_035399245.1 Candidatus Limiplasma sp. | reverse complement strand
TCCGCGTTCTATTAAGCCTCTATAGGCATTGGGTTTACGATGGAGCATATCTTACAATATTGCGGAAGCGGTTATCAGATTGTAAATATGGGCAACAGAGAATAACAACACGGCAACTGTATTGATCACCGCGATGATTATATCCTGCCGGCGTTTCAGCCGGATTGATTTTACAATATATCCGGCAGTGAAAACAGAAAAGACAACCGCATATAAGCCATAATTCAATCCTCCGCCCACAATAATCTGGATTACAAAAAAGACAGTTGCTAAGACGGCGGCTGCCATTGCTCCGAAGTTGCCGCCTTCCTTCAAAACTTCCTTTTCAAAGATGTCCTGATCCTTGTTTTCGTTACGGCTTTTTTCAAAACCTCTTCTTTATTCATACATACATCTCCTAATAGAAATGCCAAGTAAACTTGGTATCGATAGCATGCCATTGTCAAGTGTTGTTGTCAATAGATTATGAATAATTTATTGTTGGAAGCTGAAAAATACAGAATCTTCGTCCTGCTGGATCCAATTGCATGAGACACTTGCCGTTATCGCTTCGGCATTATTTCAGCTTTTCATGTTGCGAGGCGCTGATTCCACCGCGGTTTTCGTACACTGTAGAATATTATTCTGCGACTTGAGGTTTATCATCTTGCGTCTGAAATGAAAATCCCATACGCAAAAATCGGCGGGGCATACAGGCTGATTTTTGAGCTGCAGCTATATTGCGGATTGCCTGTGTAAAAAAGGTGGGCCGGCTGCGGCGGTGGGGTTTGCTGTCGAAAAAACCGGCTTTCGTCGAAACATGTATCATTTTGCTGATGGAAATCCGCTGTGATGCACCGTATAGTATTTATAGGAAATAATCCAAACGGGTTGTATGCGATAAAATGCACATTATATTTGTGCTGAAACCGATTTTTACGTATGCGGGAGAGATGATGATGTCTGTAACATGGAACGATTTCAAGGGACCGGTACGCCGGCGACTGACAGAAGCGTGCGATTATCTGCGCGCCCATGCCGGCGCTACGCTTTTTATTCCCCCGGGGGAGTATCTGCTGGAGGATGCTCGGGCGCAGGAGGTCCGGCGGGCGGTGATGGCGGGCGAATACGGCGCCAATCCCGAGCCGGTGATGTTTAATCCGGAGTTTATATATTCCCGCGGATTTGATCTGGATGGCTGCCGAGACGTGACCATCAGCGCCTATGGCGTCACACTGCTGGTGGACGGCTTTATGGAACCCGTAAGCCTGCGCAACTGCCGAAACGTGTCGCTGTGCGGGCTGACGATAGACCATACGCGCAAGCCGTTTTCCAAGGGAACGATTGCGGACGGCGGCGACGGATATTTTATCGTGCGCTATGACGAAGCGTATCCTTTTTCCATCCAGGCTGCGTCGCCGCGGATTATGGCGTATTCCCCGACAACCAAAAGATATGAGGACATCTCCATCCGGGAGGACGGGGGCGAGGAGCTGGCGCCCTTTACGGTCCGTTATCCGGGCGAGTTTAAACCGGAGATGATCGGCTGGGAAGTGTATCTGATCCATTCGCTGCATTCGCGCCCTGCCGTGCTGATCAGCCATGCCCAAAACATCAGCCTTACGGATGTGACCATTCACAGCCAGCCGGGTATGGGCATCGTGGGCTTTAAAAGCAGCGATATTCGGATCAACCGGCTTGCCATCGTTCCCTCCCAGGGCGTGCGCGTTTCCACCAATACCGACGCGACGCACTTCGCCTGCTGCAGTGGTGAGCTGAGCGTAACCAACAGCCGGTTCGACGGTCAGGGCGACGACGCCATCAACGTGCATAACTACTACTACACCATGCGCACCCCGCAGGAGTGTGCCTGCACGCTATCGGTGGACGCCCCCTCCTTTACCCATTCGCAGGAACCGGATATCCCCGTGGAAGGCCAGCGGCTGGGGCTTGTGAACCGCCGGACGCTGGAAATGCTGCGCGAATATACCGTGGTTAAAAGCAGCCGCACATATCCCACGGCGGTGGAACTTGATTCGCCGGTGCCAAAGGATTGCGGGGAGTATCTGCTGGCCAACATTTCACAGCAGCCCAGGCTGCGGTTTTGTTCCAATACCGTGTACAACCATTTTGCGCGGGCTGTGCTGGTGAAAACAAGCCATACGCTCATCGAGAATAATCTGTTTGTGGACGGCATGGGCGCGGCGGTGCAGGTGGCGGCCGAAGCGGGCTGGCATGAGGGCGTTGCGGCGGATGACGTTACCATCCGCAACAATACGTTTATCCACTGCGGCTATGAGTGGCAGGTGAACGCCGTGTGTGTGAACATCGACGCCGAAGAAACCGCGCAAACGCCGCTGCACCACGGCATCCGCATTGAGGGCAACCATATTGTGGGGGATGGCAAAGCAAAGCTTGCCATTCAGGTTGAACAATCGCAGGATGTGCATATAATGAATAACTGCATCGAAGGCGAGTTTGATCAGGCAATCCAGACCGAACACTGCGAGGATGTTGCGCTGAAGGACAACCGGGTCAATTCGTAGCGGGCCGGGCCATGCGCCGCGGGCGGGGCAAGTCGGAGGCTGTGGAGCGCCGGATGGTTCACCGCCTGCTTTTACGCGCATTTCCGGCAGGCGGTTTCTATTTCCTGCCGCAGCCCGGGCACAGACAAGGAGCAGATGATACGATGATTAAGTTTTCCATGTTCAAAAGCCGAGTGTTTTGCCGGTATATCACATACTTTCTGCTTGTGTTCATGGCACCGATGCTGCTGATGGGAAGCCTGCTGTATATTAAAAACGTGGATATTTTGCAGGAGGAAACCTATGATGCGCAGATATCCGCCGTTTTGCAGCTGCGCAAGGAGATGGATTACGAAGCGTCGCGCTATCGTACCGTTGCTACGGTCATCAGCAACGATCCCACAGTGCAGGCGCTGATCAAGCTGTCCCGGGACGATATGACCTTTCAGGATGCATTGGGGCTGAAAAGCGTGGCAAAGCTCCTGCAAAACAACTACTCGGCCAATAGCGCCATTTTCGCGATCTCGTTATACCTGAACAAAAGCGAGTACTATATCGACCATCTGCGCGCCACCTACCTGCCCGAGGTGGATAACAGCCAGTTTATTCTCTACGGCGATGAAGATACCTATGTCAGCCTCCTCGGGCAGCAGACGCGCGGCATGTGGTGGCTCAGCCCCAAGCGGAACGTGCTGTGGTTTATACAGACTGTGCCGTCAATTTACCACAGCGATCAGGGAACGCTGATGGTGGGCATGAGCATGGCGTATGTCAAAGAGATATTTGCTTCGGAAAAGGAAGGCGTACAAAACCTGCTTGTCGGCGCGGACGGCATGGTTTTGTTCAGCGTGTCCGACGAAAGCAACGGACAGGATATTTCGAAATTCACCGGGGATTACGGCTCGATTCAGGGTAAAAACAACACTGTCTATTATGCAAAATCCCAGATTACCGGGTACTATTACATCAGCCTGCTGGCCAATGCCGTGCTGTATGCAAAGCTGGCGGACGTACGGAATTTGATGCTGCTGCTGATCGGCGTAAGCACGCTCGCCGGCCTGGTGCTTATTTATCACCTCACGCTGAAAGCCTATAAACCCATCCGCAAGCTCAGCGACCTGGCCTGCGAAACGGGCGACGGGAGCGACGAGCTGGGCCGTATCCGCGCGGCACTGCTGTCTGCGGCAGATGACCGCAGCGAGCACCAGACGATTGTGCTGCGGGAGCAGCAGCGCATTGGCGACGAGGCTCTGCGCAAACGCCTGATGTCACAAAACGGGCTGAAAGCCTATGCATCCGGCACGGGTAAAGCCGTGGATACGTTAAGTCGGCAATATTTCTGTCTGGCGCGGATTATTTTCGTGGACTATCCCGATACGGGGACACAGCACAATGCAATGTCAGCGGAGATGATTACCAATTGCCGCGAGGCGTTTGCGGAGCTTTCCAGGCAGCGGTTTACGACCCTGGATTTTCTGGACGGGCCGGAGGTTATGCTGCTGTTTGCAATCGATACCGAGGCCAACGTACCGGCGATTCGGGCGCTGATGGAGCAGGAGCTGCAGTTTGTCCGCGACAACTATGTGGTGGACTGCCAGATTGGCATCAGCCGCGCACACCGGATCGAGGACAGCTTCCGGCTGATGCTGAAGCTGCTGATGGAAGAAAGCGAATATGCGCTTCACAACCTGCGCAACTCCGAAAGCGGTATCCGGGTGGATACGGCGCTGAACAACAATAATATGATGTACTTTTTGGCGGAGCAGACCTATCACCATATCATCCATGCCTGCACGGAAGGAAATACGGACAAGATCAGCGAGCTGCAGGAGATATTCAACTGCCAGATTGCCGATCTGGCAAAAGTCGCACAGGAGCAGGAAGTTATCGAGGGCGATTCCCGCGAAATGGTGCTGAAACAATCCATTATCGAGATTGTGAACAATAACTATACCGATTGCAATTTGAATGTCAGCGCAATTGCTTATATGCTGGGGCGCAACGCGGACGCGATTTCACGCAGCTTCAAGCAGACGACGCTGATTGGACTGCTGGACTACATACACCATGTCCGCATTAAGGCGGCCAAGCAGATGCTGCTGGGGGAGCCGACGCAGTCGCTTGCCAACGTGGCGCAAAGCGTAGGGTATGCCAGCATCGATTCCTTTATTCGCGCCTTCAAGCGGATTGAGGGAACCACCCCCGGCAAATACCGCGACCAAAACGCCCGTTAGTTGTTTTTCAGCTTTTTAGCGATGGATCGGATATTCCGTATCCCTTATATTATTGGATTTCAGCGCCTATCCTCCAAAAACTGCGGCTTTACTTTCCGGCAGCTGAACCTATGATAAAAGCAGATCGCACGAAAAATTGCGAAATAGGAGGAAACAAACGGTATGAAAAAAATTCTATCCCTGGTACTAACCCTGGTTATGGTCTGCACACTGTCAACATCCTTCGCCTCTACCAATGAAGAGGTACAGGAGAAGCTCGACAACTGGGCGGCCAATGTGGAAGAATATTCCCTTCCGCTGGGCGACGGGACCCAAACCCTGACGATTATGATCAGCCTGAGCTCCTACGTGGCGATGTTTATGCAATCCTATGAGGAGCACACGGTCATCCAGGAAATGGAGAAGCGGCTGGGTATCAACCTGAAATTTATCCACTCCTCCTCTACGGACGACGGAACGTTCTTCAATATGATGCTGGCTTCCGGAGACTGGCCCGATATCATCATCGGCGACTACTTCAACGGCTATCCCGGCGGCTATGACGGCGCTGTGGAAGACGGCATCCTGATCAACACCGACGAGCTGGTAAAGAAATATGCGTATAACTATATGCACAAGCTGGCCAGCCAGGGTGTTGAAACCTACAAAAACTGCACCAACGACGAAGGAAGCCTGTCGATCGGCTGCTCCTTCAACCCCGATTTCCTGATGGGCGTGCACAACACGGGCGCGATCATCCGCAAGGACTATCTGGATGCGGTCGGCCTGGATGTGCCGGAAACGCTTGACGAGCTGACCACGGTGCTGCGCGCCTTCAGGGATCAGCTTGGCATCGAAGTGCCGCTTGCGCTGGGCGATGCGATCGAAAATTACCGCTACACGTGGGGCAGCTTCCTGTCCACCCCATGGAATGTCAGCCATGACGCCGGCTGCTACCAGGTGGATGACGAAGGCAACGTGTTCTATCCCCGTGTGCAGGAAGGCTTTAAAGAATTCCTCAAGCAGATGAATTCCTGGTACAACGAAGGCCTGATCGACCGCGACATGGTAAACCGTACCAACAAAGACGCGCTCAAGATGCTCTACAACGGCCGCACCGGTATCGCGTTCATCGGCAACTGGCAGACCAGCGAAGCGCTGGAGCTTGGCAAGCTGGAAGACGAGAACTTCGACATCGTACCGCTGCGCTCTCCGCGCCTGACCGACCCCGAAGCGCATGTAGGCTTTTACGGCGGCGTGGCCAGCGGCTCCTACGGCAACATGGGGATCACCACCTCCTGTGAAAACAAGGAGCTGGCCATCAAGTTCCTCGACTACCTATACTCCGACGAGTCCAACGAGCTTTGCACCTGGGGCGTAGGCGACCTGGGCGACGGCAATTATACCGCGACGGTGAACGAGGACGGCACGCACACCTACGGCGATATCATCCTCAACAATCCGGATTATCCCTTTGAGACCATCCGCCATAAATATGTGCTGGAAGCGCTGATCTGCGTGCTTGACGAAGAGGCCGAGCGGGCCGAATACAACACGCAGCTTCACCTGGATTGCTGGGATGCCTGGGGCTATAACAGTGATAACACCGGTGTGGTGCACGATGTAACCCGCACCGCCGAGGAAGACAGCGTATTCAACGTCAACCAAAACGAGATCAAGACGTACTCGGATGAAATGATGCTCAAGTTCATCTTCGGGGAAGCGGATATCGACACCGAATGGGATTCCTATGTGGAACATATGTATTCCCTGGGCCTGCAGGAGAACATCGATATCGAAGCCGCCGCGTACGCGCGCTACCTGGCTCGGTAAATCAATCTAAACAACGAATCGACCGGTTAACAGCCTCTCCTGCCTTGCGTGAATTCGGCAGAGCAGGAGAGGCCTTCTTTATCACAGCCATCATGACGTTTTCCGCAGGGTTTTCAACAGCCTGCACCGCCAGGGCGGGAAGGGCGTAAAACCTTCGGGCTGCGCAATGCCGGCTGGAAAAGGTACACGCAGCGTTTCGGTTACACAAAATGGATAGGTGCAGACTGCCGTGACGAAAGCGTGCTTGGAGAATAAAGTATCCTGCCTGAATGACACCAATGCATTGTTCCGCCAAAGCATGCATACTGTCCGTCAAAGCCCTTGCAGTCGCTTAGTCCTTTGCTGCGGCTTAACGAATATTGAAGGAAGGGAAAGCCTATGCGAAACCGTACCGCTGCTTGCATCGCGGTAGATCCCTTAAAAAAGAAATCCTTTGGCAGCAGACTGCTGGCAAGCGTATACCAATATCCCCTGCTGTATCTGATGGCAATCCCCATTTTCGCGTATTATATCATCTTTTGCTACTGGCCCATGTACGGCGCGCTGATCGCCTTTAAGGATTATAAGATCGTCAAAGGCGTGTGGGGCAGCCCGTGGGTAGGCTTCAAGCATTTCGAAGCGTTTTTCAACAGCCCGAATTTTTTCCGGCTGGTACGCAACTCCTTAAGCATCAATCTGCGGGAGCTGATCTTTTTATTTCCGGTTCCGATCATCTTTGCGCTGCTGCTCAACGAGGTGCGCTCCGTTCATTTCCGCCGGATTACCCAAACCATTACCTATATGCCGCACTTCGTATCCAGCATCGTCATCTGCGGCCTCCTGAAAAGCTTCACCAGCACAAACGGCATCATCACCACGTTTTTTGTGTCGATGGGGATGGAGCGGGTGAATATGCTCACTAAGGCGGAGTATTTTCAGCCGCTGCTGATCGGCATGTATATATGGAGCAGCTTTGGCTGGAGCAGCATTATCTACTTCGCCGCGCTTTCCGGCCTGGATCAGGAACTGTACGATGCGGCATGGGTGGATGGCGCGGGCCGCTTCCGCCGGATCTGGCATGTTACCCTGCCGGGCATCATGCCGACGGTCGTCATCATGCTGGTGCTGCGCATCGGCTCGATGATGAGCGTGGGTTTCGGCGATATCATCAACCTGTACAATCCGCTGACCTATGAGACAGCCGATGTGATATCCACCTATGTTTACCGTATGGGTATCACAAAGTTCCAGTTCAGCTCTTCTACTGCCATTGATCTGTTCAATTCCGTTATCAACATTATTTTGCTGGTCGGCGCGAATACCCTGTCCCGCCATTTCAGTGAAACCAGCCTGTGGTAGGAGGGGTGAGCATGAAAAGAAAAGTAAAAAAACACCATGTCAAGACATCGTTTGGTTCCAAGGTCTTTGATGTCGCCAATGTGCTCATCCTGCTGTTTGCAATCGCCATCACGCTGTATCCGATGCTGTACACGCTTTTTGCGTCCTTCAGCGACGCGCGGCAGCTGCTGGTGTTTGACGGGCTGCTCACATGGCCGCTGAAACCCTATACGCTGGAGGGTTACCGCCAGACCTTTCTGGACCCCAATATCTGGAACGGCTTCTACAACACCATTTGGTACGTGCTGGTGGGCACCGCGGCCAGCGTGCTGCTGACCATCGTAGCCTCGTACATTTCCACCAACAAGCACTTTGTGCTGCGCGGCTTTATGATGAAAATGCTGCTGATCACCATGTTTTTTTCCGGCGGTATGATCCCCACTTATCTGGTGGTAAGCAATCTGGGGCTGATCGACTCTCGGCTGGCAATGATCCTGCCGGGATGCATCGCGACCTATAACGTGATCATCCTGCGTACATTCTTCCAAAGCATCCCTGCCAGCCTGGAGGAAAGCGCGATGCTGGACGGCGCAAATGAAGTGACGATCATGTTTCGGATTATCATTCCGCTGTCCATGCCGGCTATTGCGGTTATCACGCTGTACTACAGCGTATCCTACTGGAACAGCTGGTATCCGGCGCTGCTGTATTTCCGCGACCGCAGTCTGTATCCGCTGCAGATGTTCCTGCGTGAGCGCCTGATTACCGAGGAAGCCATCGCGGAAACCGGCAACTCGACCATGATGGCCGGTGAGGCTTACACGCGTGAGCTGGTGAAATATTGCACAGTTATCGTGACAACCGTTCCCATCCTGGCGGTGTATCCGTTTTTGCAGAAGTATTTTGTCAAGGGCGTGATGATCGGGGCTATCAAGGGATAACGATCACGATATGACAGAATGTTGCATAAAGACCGGCCCCACTTCACGCATGAAGCAGGGCCGGTTTGCTATAGACGAATGATCGGATCAGTGGAACCTGGGCAGCCAATCGCCATGGGCGTCGATCAGCGCGTCACAAAGCGCTACGATATCGTCAATGGAAAGCTCCGCGGCCGTATGGGGATCAAGCATAGCCGCCTGATAAATGCAATCCTTTTTCAACGTACGGGCCGCCTCGATGGTCATAAGCTGCACGTTGATATTGGTGCGGTTCAGCGCGGCACACTGCTGCGGCAGGGCGCCTACCATACAGGGCGCAATACCGCTTTTATCCACCAGGCAGGGAACCTCCACGCAGGCATCCGCCGGCAGGTTGGAAATAAGCCCTTGATTGAGCACATTCCCGCCGATCTTGCACAGCGTATTGGTTTCCATTGCTTCCATGATGTAGCTGGCATACTCGTTTGTACGTTCATGCGTCAGGTTAGGATCCTTGGTCAGCTCTTCCTTGCGCTTTTCCCAGTCCTTAATCTGTTCGATACAGCGTCTGGGGTATTCATCCAGCGGGATATTATACCGGTCGATCAGCTCGGGATATTTTGCTTTGATGAAGTAAGGCGTGTACTCGGCGGTATGCTCGCTGGATTCGGTCACGTAATAACCGAAGCGCTTCATAAGCTCGTAGCGCACCATATCGTCGTGCTTGCCTTCCTTGGCGGCAGCCCTGGCTTTGATTTCGGGATACAGATCCTTGCCATCCTTGGTTACTTCCAGCAGCCAGGCCTGATGGTTGATGCCGGCGATTTTCCACTGCACCTGCTCGTCGTATGACATATCCAAGCCTTTTAGCAGCTGCTCCGCGCAATCCTGCACGCTGTGGCACAGGCCCACCGTTTTGATATCGGTCATGCGCAAAAGCGCGCCGGTGATGATGGCCATGGGATTGGTGTAGTTAAGCAGCCAGGCGTTGGGGCAAACCTCCTGCATATCTGCCGCCACGCCCAGCATTACGGGAATGGTGCGCAGGCCGCGGAAGATCCCGCCGATGCCTAAAGTGTCCGCAATCGTCTGGCGCAGGCCGAATTTCTTGGGCACCTCGAAGTCGATGATGGTGCAGGGGTCATAGCCGCCTACCTGGATGGCATTGATTACGTAATCAGCACCCCGCAGGGCTTCCTTGCGCTGCTCGACGCCCAGATAGGATTTGATCTGCGCCTTGCCGCTTTTGTTGCGGTTGATTGCCTCCAGCATGGTCCGGGATTCGTTTAGACGCGCGGCGTCGATATCGTACAATGCGATTTCTGATGCTTCCAGCGCCGGTACGCACATGCTGTCCCCCAGCACATTTTTGGCAAATACCGTGCTTCCTGCACCGATAAACGTGATTTTGGGCACTTGAAGAACCTCCCTTTACCGAATATAATGAATGATGCAATTATAGCATGCGGATGCTGAAAACTCATGGGGTATTTGTTGCAAATAACCTGCAGAATGTTGCATGGGGAGGATTATATTGGGCTCTGATGATATCCAATACAGGACGCTGCCCATGGGGCAGATCATCATCAAGCAATGCGGAACAGAAGTATGCGCTGCGGCGCACCGGTTCGGCCCGGCGGTGCGCGACCATTATCTGATCCATTACATCGCCTCCGGAAAAGGTACCTTCACATCAGACCAGGGTTCCTATTCCCTGCATGCGGGGCAGGGATTTCTCATCCTGCCGGATCAGATCACGGTCTATCAGGCGGATGATATTCAGCCATGGACGTACGGCTGGGTCGGCTATACGGGTCATGATGCCGCCATGCTTACCAAACAGGTCGGCCTTTCCAGAGAAAATCCGGTATTCAGTGCCGGGCCGGCCGATGTGATATTTGATATCCTCAAAACCATGGAGGACGAATCCTCCCTGCTGCGCATGGGGCATATGTCGGCGCTCGGCGGCTTTTTTCGGCTGCTGCCTTATATTGATCAGCGAATCCCCTATGAGAGTCATGAGCTCAGCCAGCAGTATTTTGAAAAGGCGCAATGGTATATGGAAGGTAATTACGACCGGCCGATCCTTGTCAGCGATATCGCCGCTTTTGTCGGGCTTAGCCGCTCGCAGCTGTTCCGCGTCTTTATCGCTGTGTGCGGCGCCTCTCCCAAGGCCAGCCTGACAAAGCTGCGGATGCAAAAGGCAAAGGCGCTGATCGAGTCGCATGACCTGCATATAGCGGATATCGCCGCCTCCGTTGGCATGCCTGACAGCGAACAGCTGGTGCGCAAGTTCAAGCAATACTACGGGGTCACGCCGAACCAGTGGAAAAAGGCGGGAGCCCATGCCTTGCAGGATGAAGCTGAAACCGTATAAAGCATTTGGATATCAATAAATACACATATATAAGCCGCTTCGCTGGGAAGCGGCTTTTTACTGTAAGGGGCAAGGCTCGCAAAGGCGGCGCCGCGATCCCGGAAATCCTCGATTGTTAGAAACCGTCGATTGTGCGTGCCGATTGCGGAAAACAGCGATCGTATTGCAGGTTCTGAGGATTTACTTTTGCCATAGCGGCCGATAGAATGAAGGCAGATGATTAAGCTTAATCGTGTGACATTGCCTGGGAAGGCCAACAGGCTGCGTGGAGATTTCCATAAAAGCGGCACGTTGACCGGAAAATTGCTATGATTTAGAAGGATTAAGGAGGATATGCAATGCGAAAACTAATCTCCGTTGTGGCAGCGCTCATGCTGCTGCTGACGGGCACCGAGTATCAGATCAAGAAGACGCCGGAC
>DAOPIR010000090.1:0-11597 GCA_035399245.1 Candidatus Limiplasma sp. | reverse complement strand
AAACCATTCTCTTGATTGATGACGATCAGAACGTAAGCCACCTGATTCGGCTCTACCTTGAAAAAGAGGGGTATCAGGTATACGAGGCTTCACGCGGGGATGAAGGCCTTGCGGCTTTCAAGCAGCATTCCCCTTCGCTGGTTCTGCTGGACATCATGCTTCCGGGCATTGATGGGCTGGACGTGCTGCGCGAGATTCGCAAAATCAGCAAGTGCCCCGTGATCATGCTTACCGCCAAGGACGAAACCTTTGACAAGGTGCTCGGGCTGGAGCTGGGCGCGGATGACTACATTACAAAGCCATTCAAGAATAAGGAGCTTGTTGCGCGGGTAAAAGCTGTTTTGCGTCGCACCTTTGATAAGGAGGAAACAAAGGAAGATCAATCGGATGTTCTGCAGTTTCCGCAGCTTACCATCAGCCTGGCAAGCTATGAAGTGGTTTACGAGGGTAACTCGCTGGAAATGCCGCCCAAAGAATTGGAATTGCTGTACTATCTGGCGTCGCATCCCAACATGGTATTTACCCGCGAGCAGCTTTTGCAGCGCGTATGGGGCTTTGATTTCTACGGCGACAGCCGAACCGTGGATGTGCATGTAAAACGGCTGCGGGAGAAACTGGTAGACTGTGAAAAGTATGGATGGGAAATCCATACGGTATGGCGTGTCGGCTATAAATTCGAGACGAAACGATAGCGCTTTTGTAAGGTGAGACGGATGTTTAAAGGCTTATTTTCCAAATTGTTCCTGATACTGCTCGTGATTATCCTGGTTGTCGTGCTGATCGGCGCGGGCTTTTCCGCCTATACGATCCGCAACAACATGATCCAAAGCCGTATGGAAAACCTGCTGCTGCAAGCGCGTGAGATTGCGCACCTGATGAGCCAGGAAACTACGGCAAAGCTGAATAAATATCTGGAAGTGGAATCTTCGTTTTCCGAGTACCTGCAATGGAAAGCCAACCGCATCCTTTCCGACTATGGCGCCTATATCCTGATATTCGATCGCAACGGCCGCAGCATGGATAATATGGATCAGGTTTTAGAAGCCAATTCCGGCAGCGTGGCAAGCCTGACGATAGACGATGTGAGGGACACGCTGCGCCAGGTGCTTACCGGCCAGGAAGTAATTACCAAAATCGTAAACGAAGCGGAAGGTACCGTGTTTACCGTTGCCGTGCCAATGGAACAGGACGATAACGTGCTCGGCGCTGTGTTCATTCACACCGAAGCGCAGATCATCGAAACCGAGTACAAAGCCATTATCGTGCAGATCGTCATGGGCTTCCTGATTGCCGCCGTGCTGGCGCTGGTGTTTGCCGTGGTCTTTGCCCGCAGTGTCGTAAAGCCGATCACCGAGATGACCAAAGCCGCCGAGACTATGAGCAAAGGCGACTTCACCGTGCGTACCGATGCCAAGGGTTTTTCCGAGGTGGAAAACCTTGCCAGTTCATTCAATACTATGGCGAGCAAACTGTCAACGATCGAGGATAACCGCAGAGAGTTCGTCGGCAATGTAAGCCATGAGCTGCGTTCCCCCATCACCAGTATCCACGGGTACGTGGACGGCATGCTGGACGGGACCATTCCTGTGGAAGAATACCCGCGCTATCTTCGCATTGTAGCTGATGAGGCGACGCGGATGAAGGGCCTGATTGCCGATCTGCTGGAGCTGAGCCGCATGGAAGACGGCGTAGCGACACTTGACCTGCAGGAATACGATATTCACGAGTCCATCCGCCGCGTGCTGATCGGACGCATGAATGATATCGAAAAGAAACATATTCAGCTCCATCTGGATTTTTCCGAGGAACCCTGTTACGTGCTTGCCGATCAGGCGCGTATTGAACAGGTAATTTACAACATCGCCGACAATGCCATAAAATTCCTCCCGGACGGCGGAAGCTTGACAATCCGCACGTCTATGGTGCATGATATAGTAACGGTTTTGGTTATGAATGACGGTGCATCCATTCTGCCTGAAGATCAGCCGCACGTGTTTGAACGCTTTTATAAATCCGATAAAGCGCACACCGTCGGCAAGGATTCCGGCACAGGCCTTGGGCTTAGCATCTGTAAGCGCATCATGGAAATGCACGGACAAAACATTCGTCTGGTACCGATGCAAAAAGGCGCCGCGTTTGAATTTACGCTGCAAAAAGGCATCGCACCGCGGAAACTAATGCATCATAACGCGGAATAACGCTGGAGGGGAGCGACACATAGATGGAGCGGCATATCTTTTTAGTGGGTATGCCCGGGAGCGGGAAAAGTGCGCTTGGACGTCGCGTAGCGCTTGAATTACAAATGCCCTATCTGGACACGGATGCTTACCTTTCGGAAATTACCGGCATGAACACAGCGCAAATCTACGAATCCTTTGGCGAAAATGCGTTTCGCGATGGAGAGACCAATTTACTCCGCGGATTAATCAATGCAACGCCCGGCATTATCTCCACCGGCGGCGGCACGGCACTGCGGGATGAGAACCAGAAAATTATGCGCGCACAGGGATATATCGTCCTCATTGACCGCCCGATAGATGATATTCTAATGGATATCCGCGCTGAAAAGCGTCCGCTGCTGGCTCAAAAGGGACGGGAAGAGATCGAACGGATTTATAACGAACGGATCCCGACATATCGAAATATCGCCGATATTGTGCTGGATAACGGCAAAGGATTTCACAACGGGCTGACAGCCTTGGCCAACATCGCCAGACGATTAAGAGCATAAATGTTATGGCCCCGATCACTGCAGTTGATCGGGATTTTTTATCTGTGAGGTATGCCTGTATGGAGCACTTTTCCATCTCCAATCCGTTGCCTGACATCTATCATATTGAAGATATTTCCAAGGTTTGCTTTACGCTTGTTGTCGGTGAGCGCGATACCCTGTTGTGGGATACGGGATTGGGGTTGTATGATGTCGCGTATTGCATAGCGCCCTATATTCGGGGAAAATTGCATGTCGTATTGTCTCATGGGCATTATGACCATGCCTGCGGGGCCCACTATTTTGAATCGGTTTTGGTTCATCCGGATGATATGGACTTGTGCCGGCACAGTATCAGTGTGTCAAACCGCAAAACTATCATCCAAAACGCACAAAAACGCGGTTATCTGGATGAATCCTTCAGTACTGACCGTTATCTGGACGCTGTTCATTCCCATTTGCAGCCCATCAACAATGATTCAATCGATCTTGGAGGCCTTGACGTTCAGTTTACGCAAACTGTCGGCCATACGATCGGTTCTATGGTGGCATATATTCCGCAGCGGCAGCTGCTGCTGACCGGCGATATGTGGAATCCGTATACATGGCTGTTTTTTCCGGAAAGCCAGCCGTTATGCGTATATGTTCAAAGCATGCGCGGATTGCGTGATTCGCAAGCCGAACATGTGCTCTGTTCGCATGATCAAACACTGCGCACCATGAAACGTTTGCGGGCCTATATCGACGGGCTGAACGAACAGACGTTTTCAGGCGCTGTGCCATGCCCGACCCCGCCATATACACAGATCAACACCTACTGCTGTCATCCGGAGCCTGATTCCGTATTGGTGTTCAACGGTGATAAGCGCGATTAACAATTCCCTGCTATATAAATACGCCCTTGATATGTACTAAATATCAAGGGCGCATTTAATTTATCATCAACTTTGTTTGATTTAGGGCGGGCTGACACCGGATCCACCATCAGGCGGCTGCGGCTGCGCCTCTGGTTCCGGCGGCGGTGCAGCGGTAGGCGTTGGAGTTGGCGTCGGCGTTTGGGTAGGCGTAGGCGTGGGCGTGGGTGTCGGGGTTGGTGTTGGAGTAGAAGTTGGAGTAGGCGTTGGTGTAGGAGTAGGCGTTGGAGTAGGCGTTGGAGTAGGCGTTGGTGTCTGCGTTACTGTCACTGTTGCTGTAGCCGTTTGCGTTGGCGTGGCCGATACAGTGGCGTTTGGTGTAGCAGATACTGTGGCTGTTGGTGTAGGCGATACTGTTGTGGTTGGCGTAGGCGTACTATCCGATGGCTGGGTCTCTTCAGGCGTTTCTGAAGGCGTGGCCGTCGGGGATTCGGACGGAGATGGTACAGGCGTTGCGGTTGCATCGGTGGGAACGATCGTCGGGGATTCGGAAGGTTCGGCTGATACCGTCTGTGTCGGTGACGGTATAATCGTTTCTTCTACAGAAATGGTTGGTGTTGGAGATTCCGTTTCTATCTGGACCGCCATGACGCTTTCATCAAGCGCAGACATCATCATTTCGGTTGTTTCCGCTGGCGTTTCAGTGGGCGTTGCTGTCGGCTCTGCTTCAGCTGGCGGCAAGATTAACGTGATGGTTGCCGTTTGTGTATAGCGTTCCCGCTCATACCACGGCGGCTTGTTTGTGCTGACGCCGACATAAGTATAGGATTCTCTGATGGTAACCACAGCAGAATTCCCATCCTCGCTATAGGAGGGTACGCTCCATGTGGTGCCGTAGAAGTATAACAGAATATTATCACTGCTTGCTCCGGATTTAAGGTTAACATTTTGTAATTGTGCTACACCATTCCCCTTGCCTGTCGCGCTGTTGCCTGCCAGGGAAATATATCCGTCATATTTATTGGTCGCGGACAGTTTCAGCGTGAAGCCGTAAAACCATCCTTTGTTCCAATCAAGATATTGCTGTGAATAGTTCTCCGGAAGCGTAAATACAAGGTTGAAATCCATCGTGTGGTTGGTATTATCAACCGTCATCGTTCCGCTGGTGAAATCGCCGCCGTACGCATAGTTCCAACTCGCGCTCACAAAGGTAAATCCGCTGTCAAATACCAATCCATCGCCCGTTTCAGGGGTAGGTGTCGGCGTGGGCGTAGGCGTCGGTGTCGGCGTGGGTGAGGGAGTTGGCGTAGGTGACGGAGTTGGCGTGGGTGTTGGGGATGGCGTGGGCGTAGGCACGGCGCTAAGATCCGGATATACTTGCAGCGCCAGGCTTCGCGTTGCAAAATATCCGGCGGAAGCGCTCTGGACAATCAGCAAAACAAGGCACAGCACAATCACTGCCGTGATTTGCCTGCCCTTGCCATGTTGATTGCCGTATGGCCTCATGCCGTTTCTCCTTCCGCTATGATATCGTTAATTGGTGCCCTGTGCGGTCACAATGATTTTGATCGGATATTTCGACGCGCTTTTGGCTAAAGCTGTCTGTGTTTTGCTGTCGCCGTTGTCATCCCATCTTGCTGTCAGTTTGTACTCAACGGTTTTGCTTACATCCGCCGAGAAATACAGATTGCTATAGGATAGCTCGCCGGATGATATTGTCGCAATCGGGCCGGAGGATTCATTGCTGACGTTATACAGATAGAATGTCAGGCCTGGCATCGCGGCCGTAGCGCTTGCCATGCCGGATGATGCGATGCTGACCGACATATCGTAATCGCAAACATTCCCGTTGCTTTGCGCGTTTGTAAGGGAAAAGCGGTACAGCTCTTCTTCGCTTTCTCCCGGCGCCAGCGCCAATCCGCTAAGTCCGAATTCATAGCTGGTGGATCTTTCGTTTCCGGAAAACAGGAAAACGCGCATATAAAGCTGACCACGCAATGTCTGCGTCTGTGTATAGATGGCGATGGAGCTGGAGCTCATCAATACCACAAGCAGCACCAGCAATACGATCGGGATTAAAAGCTTTCGCATATGCGCTCTCCTTTCAAATCAAATTACGGTCCAGCGGCCTTATTGATATCCTGAAACGCGGATGTTGATATCCGATGGTTCAAAATCTTCATCTACCATAACGCCCAAGGCCTTCAAATCAGTATCGAGCCATGTCAATTTCAGCGTATAGGTATCGGTGGTAGCCTCTCCGCCCGGCAAAGTCGCCCCCATAACAGCCAGAAATCCGCTGCCGGTATCGGACGCTAATACTGAACCGTCTAAATAGAGCTCGGCCAAAATGCTGCCGGTTCCTGCCAGCTGTGCCGGATAGTCGATCTCGATCGATACATGGAGCGGAACCTGTGATACACCGCTGCTATCGTTGTTTGAGACCGTAAAGCGATATTCCGCGGATTCTCCGGGCGCAAGCTTCTTTGTCGAATCAGAGCTTTCCAAATTAAACGAAAAATACTTCGGACCTATCCATCCGCTGTTGAAAAGGTTCAGTTCCTTAACATATGCGCTTATGGTTACCGTAAGCATAGATATGGCAAGCAATGCCACAATGCTCAATATGACGATCAAAGCTTTCATGAGTTTACTACGTTTAGGAGACATGCTGCACCCCTTTTACGTATACTGTCAGCGGCAATACGGTGGTATCCCCTGTGGTATAGGAGCCCGAACTGCCTGTTGGCCAATAGAACGTGAGTGAAAACACGGTTTCTTTTGCTGTAGAGGCGTGGAAAAAGGAGGATTGGCGATAGCTGAGCGATCCGGAGGAACCGGCACTTGCCACCTGCGTATCCCCCATCAATAATTGAATTTCCACATCCGGTATACTGGAGATTATATTGGAAAAGTCCGCTTCAATCAACAGATCCATGTCCACCTCAGACACATCACCGTTGGAATTTTCATTGGTTACGATAAACTGATAGCTGACCAGGTCACCCGGTCCTATTCTAAGATCAAACTCTCCCTGGCTGCCCTGATTAACGCCCAGTGCAAAGCGCTTGGCGGATATCGTAACAGGAGAAAGATCAATACGGCTTGTATATACAGCCAAAGTTCCTGCGGTAAGCGAAGTGACCAGCATTAAAATCAGGAATAAAAGTCGTGTAGACTTTTTCACGCCGGCTCACTCCTCTCTTTGTTTATATCATATCATAATTATTTCTGTATTAATATATCGGAGTGCGCCGTGCAGTGTCTAGACGCTGCACGGCGCTGCCATGAACTAACCAAGCAAAGGCACTTCGCTAATCGGCCTTTGTATTGGTTGTGGTATCCTGCTCTGCAATCACAGTCAGGCTCAAGCCGGTATTATACTGAACAGCATCTTTTCCGGCTTTCGTCTGTCCCTGATCGTCCGTGTCTTCCCACTTCACAATGACTGTGTACGTCTTTGCGAATGCTTCGTCGGCTTTCGATGATGTATCGTACTTCAGAATGCCATTTTCGCCGGTCGTCCCTACAACAGCTTTGCCGTCATAGACAGTCGCCTTCAAGCCGGGCATTCCAGCCAATGCCGTGCTGATATCCAGCGTGACATTGTATTTCAATGGCACTTCGGCATTCGGTCCGCCGTTTTCCGAGTTCGCAATGATGAAGTCATACTCCATCTCTTCGGTGGGCGCCAGTTTGATTGCCGTGCTATCACCTTTAACATCCCCTGAAACACTGAAAGCAAAGCGTTTCGCTTCGATCTTTTCAGTGTCACCGAGAGTCTTGGTGTAGACAGCCAAGGTGCCCGCTGTTAGCGACGTCAGGATAGCGAGAGACAAGACGATGAGTAACAGTTTTTTCTTCATGGTATCTACGCTCCTCTTATTATTCAAGCTCTCGTTATCCAGTTGCGGTAGCCGGCCTCCTTGCCCACTGGCTGTGGGTTTAGGTCCTTTTGCTTTGCGTCACAGCCTTTCAACTGTTTTGCCTTTATCACCTCAGGTCATGAGCTTGTACGAAAATTTTACACTAACAATTACAAAATGTAAATACTTTAGTAACATAAAAGTGTCACTTTATTATAATATTTTTAATTTTTGCGTAATATACAGGTGCAGCTAAACAGTTTAGCCATAATTTTACACAAATCGTGCACAAAAGTGTTGCTTTTGCTGCGCTTCTGAACGTCTAGAAAATTATTAGCTATTCATTTTTTTCGGCTTGATGCGGCGTATATTTTTTCTCCTGTGTAATCGTTCTGAAGAAATTGACAATCGGCTCATAGAAGAATATCAGGAAGGTCGGTATCAGCAGTAGAATCAACCGACCGATAATGGTATTGGCAAACAGAACGATCGCGCCGAACCATCGATTGTTGCCGATATGTACGCCGTATACCTGATCGCGTGAAATTGTCTGCGCTGCCATACCGCGATAGCGATCATCGGCGTAATAAAGAATATCAACCGCAAGATCGCCGGTTTCTTCTCCTGTTTCTTCGTCAACCACATATTCTGTCAGCGCACTAACATTTACGGTATCTGCATTGTCTTTAAAAAGCAGGATATCGCCGATATAAAGCGTTTCCTGATAATCTATTTTGCGGAAAAACGCTATATCGTTATACATGATCTCCGGTTCCATGGTATAAGACTGAAACACATAGGGAATTACGCCCGATATGCTGGTTCCTTTTCCGGCGAAGCATAGCTGAATGCCAATACAACCACATTAATCAGCACCATAGCTGTAATCGATAGGATAACAATAATGCTTGTCAGCAAAGCCGGCAGCGTCCATTTCCTTTCGCCGGATGACGGCGTGGTTTCCGCTTCGAGGATCATTTCCTTCTTGTGCCTTCGGCTGATCACAACGCCCATTACCACCGTGCCTTCCGGCTTGCGCTTGAGAATTGGCAGCGCACGCGGCAACGGCCTGTTGTAAATTCTGGCCAGGGTAATTCCGCGGGTCAGGCATATCGCGATGCAAACCGCAATTATCAGCAAAGCTACCGGCATATATAGGGTCTGGGAGAGATCGAATATATTGCCGAGGTTCTTCATCAAGGCACGATCGGATAATATGGTGAAATAATGGCTGATGTACTTAAATCCCAAGAAGCATAACGTTATGATTCCTACCATGTAGCGCGCGTTATACATTTCACGCACATATAACGATGCCGCCAGCGACATCATTGCCAACAGCACAATGTCCAAAAATCCCATCAGATACATTGTCAGCAGATATTCCGGCACAAGCGGAAACTTGAGGAATGAGGTTAAAAACAGCGTCGCCAGATACCCGATAGTATAAGTGCCCAGCTGCGCAACGATGCGCACGATAATCTTGCTGGCAATCAGCCGCGCGGGGCTGTATCCCAGCTGCACCAGTGCATACCATCGGTTTTGCCGGACCTCCAGCAATGTCATGTATTCATAATTGACAATATATAGCCATACATTGAAGAAAAGCGATATAAACAGATAGATGTACAGCGTGGAAAAATAGCTCTGTTGCATTAAGCATGGCGCCGCCGTGCTGATGACACTTTCCTTGAGCGTTTGCAGGCTGAAGTACAGCGCAAATGTCAGCAGCCCCAAGAATACGCCAAGCGAAAACCTGCGCCTGTTGGAGAAGCTTTGCTGGGTATAGGCACTACGAAACTCTTTTCGGATAAAATTGGTGTTATATAACATGGCCGGCAAGCACCTCCCGATAAGCGTTTTTCAGCGTTGGATGGCTTGTTTGCAGTGTATCGATTGTAATGCCGGCATCAAGCAGAATCTGCATAATTGTCGATTGGTTGAGCGATCGGTCCGGATTGCGAACATATACATGGACCTCTTTATCAAACACATAGGCGTCCAGCCACTTCTTGGCAGAGCGCACGGCCGTTGCCAACTCCTGTGGATGCTCCGAGGTCAGGATAAACGCACGCTGATCCAGTGCCGTCAACAGTGCTTCCATTTTATTGCTTTCGGATAATTGTCCGTTCATTAAGAACGCCGCATGGGTGCAGGTGATCTGCGCCATATCGCAGTCGCTTGTTCCCATCAGCACGGCTCCCCCATGGCTGGTGATCATTTGCACAATATAGCGGATGCCCCTGGACAGCCGCGCCGGAAAGGTAAGCTCCGCAACAGAGAATACCACAAGCAGCGCTCTGCTTAATGCGGCGGATAACAGGCAAATCACAGCGCGTTCGGAAATGCTTAGGTATTTCATGGGAACCAGCGTAAGATAATACAAATCGGATGCCAGCATAACTTTCAGGATATAGGCCTGCCGTTTCCTGTCCGGAATGTGGGTGCGTGCGGTGACATACATCAGATATTCCAGGGTGTTGAGGTTTCCGGGTACCGTATCCCCGCCCGAAATATAGAACACGTGCGGAAGGATGCGCCGCTTTCTGCGCATCATTCCTCTTTCCACCAATGCACAGCGCCCGCTGCCATAGGGGCGTACGTTGGCGATAATCTGCATCAGCAGTTCCAGCTCAAACGGTTCATCGCCGATAATACCCCAGCATTCTCCGCGCTTGATATCAAAGGTAATTCCGCGCAGCACAGGCTCTTCCTGCCCGCCCGGATACCGGTACATCTCGCTGGATACGATCTCAGAAGCCTGCACAATATACGTATGCGGCTGCGGATCCTTTGGGATATTCTGGTTTTGCTTTGCCATATACCCCTCTCCTTATTGTCCCAGCAGGCTTGCCAGTGAAAAATGCCAGATTACAACACCGTGAACATCTTCGCGCTCCACAAGCCATGGGTCCATCGAGTTGTCCGGATTGTCCCCTTTGGTCTGATAACGGGTCACGCCGTCGTCCCCGACAACGATTTCTACAATGCGATGTGTAACAGCTGCCGTTCCATGGGTGTATGTAATAATGTCACCAACCGACAGCTCGGTATCCTCGGTAAGCTGGCGCACCAATATGTTGGTGCCGATCGGCAGCGTCGGTATCATGCTGCCGGTTTCCACAACGTATATCTGATATCCAAAGAGGCTTGGAATCTCGTCATTCAGTTTTTGGTACCATACCTTGCCCAACATAGCAAGCATAGCCGCAATGAGCAGAATGTATATAACCCGCACAATAATGCGGCTTTTCTTTTTGGCCGTCCCCGCACTGTGCGCTTTTTCATTCTTATTTCCGGCGCTGTCCAGGGTTTGCTGCAATAGAGCTTCCACTTCTTCACGCGTAGTATAAAAATCGTTACTCGTTTGCATTTACATATCCCTCATCGTGTTTTGAATATTGTAACATGCCCAGGTGCGTAAAACAAGAAACATATTTCGGCTTAATGCAGCTATAGTATCTTATACCATTACATGTTATAATTCACATAATTGCCAATATATATCAGAATGTAACGATATTTCTGGATCTATTAGCATCATCTACTGATTGATAATCATTTGGAGATACCGCGCATATGCATAATCCCGTTGCCTTGAAATACTTGTTAGCAATCGCTTTGATTGTCGCGTTGCTGGTTATCCTTGTATTCGTCATACAGGATAACACTGCCGACTATGCAATCGGCAATGCTTTGCCGGATGCGGAGGAGCGGTATAAAAACGCGGATTCCGGTTATCAGACCGAGGACGCCGATACCGATACAGCGATCCCCGCCCCGTCGTTTAATTATAATAGCGGGTATTATAGCGGAACGTTAAATCTTGAAATCAGTGCGGACAGCCGATGCCGGATTTATTATACACTGGACGCAAGCATCCCGGATAATCATTCCCTGTTGTATACGGAGCCGATCTCGATACAAACTTCCTCGGGAAACGAAGCCGCTGCGCTTTCCGATGTAGACAGCGCTACAGAAGATACGGTAATTGTCAGGGCTGTTGCCTACGGCCTGTTTGGGATGCACAGCGATGTTGTGACCAATGTTTACTTTTTCGATGACGAAACTTCTTCGTGTCATATTCCAACCATTGCAATCGTTACCGACCCACGCAATCTATATGACGAAACGATTGGAATCTTTACAAACTATATGATGTACGGC
>DAOPIR010000089.1:0-11601 GCA_035399245.1 Candidatus Limiplasma sp. | reverse complement strand
TGCCAGCTTTATGCACAGCCTCGGCTGCACGCAGGCCTATGCCATGGACGGCGGCAACTCCTCGGCGCTGGTGTTCCACAACGAGCTGCTCAGCATCAAAAACGTAGACGAACGGGATGTAAGCGACGTCATCTATTTTGCCACGGCGATTGACAACTAAAGGACATTCTACCTATTGGAGACGCCTATGCCATGCACCGTGTTCGGGCTGACCTGCTATCCCTATGGCCTTACCGCAGGCATAGGCGCGCTTTGCTATATGGCCGTCGCCCTTTTGCTCGGTAAAAAGGCGAAGGTTTCAACCCATGCCCTGCTGT
This sequence comes from Candidatus Limiplasma sp., assembly GCA_035399245.1. Classification (GTDB taxonomy): domain Bacteria; phylum Bacillota; class Clostridia; order Christensenellales; family Aristaeellaceae; genus CAXXOK01. Next base: position 11,284 of record DAOPIR010000089.1, on the reverse strand, counting down.
GGTACGGCGTGCTCGGCGTCCCGCTGGGGCTTGTGTTCGCGCGGCTGTTTTTCTGCCTGGTCAATATCGAATACTATCTGTTTACCCTCGCCCAGCCCTTGCGCATTCTCGCGTTCTGGGAGGGCGGCTACAGCATGGCGGGGCTGCTTGCGGGGCTGGTAGCCGCCGCATGGCTGGCCGCAAAGCTGCAAAAGACGGATTTTCGCGCCCTGCTGGACGCCGCCATGCTGCCCATGGGCGTGCTGCTGTTTGCGCTGCGGCTGGCCGAGGGCTTTACGGGCGAGCTGGGCGTCGGCAGGCAGGTGGAGGTTGCCGGCCGCCTGCCGTTTTTGTATGTCACCGAAACAATGGGCACGATGGAGCTGTACCGGCTGGCGGTGTTCCGCTATGAGGCCGTGTTTGCCTTGGCCATCTTTGGCCTGATGCTGTGGTTTGTCCGCAAACCCCGTCGGGCGGGCGATCCGGCAATGCTGTTCTTTGCGCTGTACGGCGCGGGACAGGTGCTGTTTGAAAGCATGCGCGACGACGGGCACATGGTGCTGGGCTTCATTCGCGTGCAGCAGGTGCTGGCGCTGCTGGCTGTGCTGATTGCACTGGGCATGCTGGGCCGCCGCTGGCGCCGGCTGCACGGCGCGCGCGCCACGGTGACCGCCGCCTGGGCCCTGCTGCCGCTTGCCGCGCTGATCGTGATATTGATGCTTGCGCCGATCAACCATGTGCTGGATTTATCCGCCCATATCCCGCTGGGGATTGCCCTGCTGGGGATGCTGGGCTTGTACATGGCGTTTTATCTGCGCACGCGGGGCGCCAACCGGCGGCTGATCTTCACCTGGATGCTTGCGCTCGTTTTGGTCATTCTTTGCGTGTTGCTGGAGTTTTCCATGGATACGTCCGATGCCATCCTGCGCGATTATTCGCTGCTGGCGCTGTGCTGTGCCGCGCTGTTTTGCTGTCCGTACTCGCTGTACCGCGCCTTACGAAAACAGGAGGAAGCATGAAAACCATCCAATTTATGCAAACGCCGCTTGATACCATCACACTGGCCGAAGAAAGCGGTGCGCTGACGGAGCTCTGGTTTGGCAGGATTACACCGGAAGGCGCGCGGCAGCAGTCCACGCCGCTGCTGCGCAAGGCGCAGGCGGAGCTTGCGGAGTATTTCAGCGGCAAACGCAAGGTGTTTACCGTGCCGCTTGCCCCCCGGGGCACGGTGTTCCAGCAATCGGTATGGCAGGTGCTGCGCTCCATACCCTACGGCGAAACACTCTCCTACGGCGAGGTGGCAAAGCGCATTGGTAATCCGAAGGCGTCCCGCGCCGTGGGCATGGCCAACAATAAAAACCCGCTGCCCATCCTCATTCCCTGCCACCGCGTGATCGGCGCAAGCGGCAAGCTGGTAGGCTACGGCGGCGGGCTGGGCATCAAGGAGGCGCTGCTAACCCTGGAGCAGCAGCACTGACCGCAACGGAAAGGACAGCCTATGAACGGCATTAAAACCAAAATCGTCTGTACGCTGGGCCCTTCGACCACCGATGACGGCATTCTGCGCGAGATCATGCGCGCGGGCATGGATGTGGCACGGCTGAACTTCTCCCACGGCACGCATCAAACCCACGGCGAGACCATTGCGCGTGTCAAGCGGCTGCGCGATGCGCTCAACCTGCCCATCGCCCTGATGCTGGACACCAAGGGTCCCGAGATCCGCATCGGGACATTCAAAGAAAAGCAGGTATCCCTGGTGCAGGGCCAGCCGTTCACGCTGTGCACCCATGCGGTAGAGGGCACGGATAAATGCGTGTCCGTTACCTATGCGGCCCTGCGCGACGACTTGAAAGCCGGCGACACCGTGCTGATCGACGACGGACTGGTCAGCCTGACCGTAACCGGCATCCGGGGCGACGATATCCTTTGCCGTGTGGAAAATGCGGGCGTGATCAGCGATCACAAGAGTGTCAACGTCCCGGGCGTAACGCTGGCCATTCCGTTTTTAAGCGAGCAGGACAAGGACGACATCCGCTTCGGCATTGCCCACCATGTCGATTTTATCGCCGCGTCGTTCACCCGCTGCGCCGAGGATATTCTGGAAATCCGCAAGCTCCTGGGGCACGAGCCGGGTGATGATCCGCAGATTATCGCCAAGATCGAAAACCATCAGGGCGTCAACAATATCGACGACATCCTGCGCGTGTCCGACGGCATTATGGTCGCGCGCGGCGATCTGGGCGTGGAGATCCCGCTGGAGGACGTGCCGGTGATCCAAAAGCAGCTCATCCGCAAGGGCTACTCCTCCGGCAAGCCCGTAATCACCGCCACGCAGATGCTGGACAGCATGATGCAAAACCCGCGCCCCACGCGCGCCGAGGCCACCGACGTGGCCAACGCCATCTACGACGGCACCAGCGCACTGATGCTCTCGGGCGAGACCGCCGCGGGCAAGTATCCCGTGCAGGCCGTACAGACCATGGTACGCATTGCCGCGCGCACCGAGGCCGATATCAACTACGTCAAGCGCTTTCAGGAGCGCGAGGGCGACCGCCTGCCCGATGTGACCAACGCCATCAGCCATGCCACCGTGACCTCCGCGCATGATCTGGGCGCAGCCGCCATCCTGACGGTTACCAAGTCCGGCCGCACCGCGCGCATGATCTCCAAGTACCGGCCCAGCTGCCCCATCATCTGCTGCGCCACCGACGACGCCACCCGCCGCAAGCTCAACCTCAGCTGGGGCGTGATTCCCCTGACCATGGAGGAAGCCTACAACACCGACGACCTGTTTGAGCGCGCCATCGACACCGGCGAAAAGGCCGGCCTTTTGCATGACGGCGAGGTGGTGGTGATGACCGCGGGCGTGCCGCTGGGCATCAGCGGGACGACCAACCTTATGAAGGTGCACGTGGTCGGGCATATTCTGGTCACAGGCCGCAGCATCAGCCATTCCAGCGCCTGTGCGCAGCTGTGCGTGTGCCAGTCCGAGCAGGATGCGATCGACCATTTTACCGAGGGGGATATTCTGGTTATCCGCCAGACCTCCAACGCGCTGCTTGCGCAGATACGCAAGTCCAGCGGGCTGGTGCTGGAGGACGACGACCTCAACGGCCACGGCGCCATCGCCGCCATGAGCCTGAACCTGCCCGTGATCATCGGCGCGGAAAACGCCACCAAGATCCTCAAAAGCGGCGCGGTGGTCACCCTGGACGCCGACCGCGGCGTCGTCAGCTGCAACCACACATAGGACGATCATCCAAGGGAGAAAACATGGACAACACGCGGCTCCTGTGCGGGCGCTTTAACGAGGCCACGGGCATCTCCGCTGCCTGCTACGGTCCTGACAGGGAGCTTATATTCCGTACGCCAAGCTGGGCGAGCCCTTTCAGGCGCGACTTTCTGGCCCGCGTATTCGCAAAGGTTCCGCTGCTTGCCGATGTTCCTGTGCTGATCAGCTTTGCGCAGTTTTTCCAGCTTGCCCTGATCCCTGTAAACGGGAATACCCTTATCATCGGCCCCGTCAGCCTTGCAGCGCAAACAGGGAATATATTCTTTATCTATGAGGCGATTCAGACCGTTCCCGAATGTGTACGGGTGGAATACGCGCAATTTATGGCGGCTGTTGTGCTCCTCGCCCATAGCCTTACCGGACGGATGTTCAGCCCGGAGGAGTTTATCGCCCTGACCGACGAGCAGCCGCAGCGCTCTGCCTATGAGGAGCCGGACAGCACGCCGGCAAGCATGCTCCCCGGCAATTCCGCCTATTTGGGCGAGGGCTTTGAGCAAAGGCTGCTTACGGCCATACAAAACGGCGATTACGCAAACGCCATGCAGACCTTAAGCTCACCGCACGGCATCCATCTGTCAATCTGGTCGCATAATCCCGTAACCCAGGAAAAATTGCTGTTTATCAGCTTTATGACCATGGCGGTGCGCGCCGCCATACAGGGCGGCATGCCCAGCCAGGAGGCCTTTTCCATTTCCGACGAATACTGCAGGCGCATGGAGCGCTCCGACGATGTCAACCAGGTTGCCAGGCTGCTGACGGAGCTTGTAAAGCTGCTGTGCCTGGGCGTGAAAAACAGCGGCAAATACAAGTCCTATTCCGCCTGTGTCCGCAGCTGCTGCGACTATATCAACGGCAGATTATACGCGGATATCGATTGCGGCGAGCTTCCGCGTTTGACCGGATACAGCATTCGCAGCATCCGCCAGAAGTTTCGCAGTGAAACCGGCCTGACGCTTACCGGCTATATCCACCGCAAGCGGATTGCGGAAGCAAAGCACCTGCTGCGCTACACATCCTATGCCATAGCCGACATTGGCGCATCGCTGGGGTATAGCTCCCAGAGCCACTTTTCAAAGCTGTTCCGTCAATATACGGGCGTTACACCAAACCAGTACCGCGAAAATCAATAACGGTTAAACCCTGCGGCAAAGCGCTCCCAAGAATCAGCAGGAGCGCTTTGCCGTTTCTTTTTTGTTATAATCTCTGCCGTATCGTTATATATCCGGCCATAAAATCCATCTATACTATGCAATAGAAAAACAGCACAAACGAACAATCCGACGAAAGGAATTGTCGCATGAAAAGAATACATGTCGATGGAACGCGCTTTGTAAACGAGGATGGCAACACGGTCATCTTTAACGGAATCAACATTGTATGCAAGCAAAAGGAGCTTGGGTATCTCTTTGCGGATATGGAAACGCTTTTTCGCGCATATGCGAATAAAGGTTTCAACCTCATTCGCCTGGGAATCTTCTGGGACGGGGTTGAGCCAAACCCCGGGCAATACGACACAGCGTACATCGGGCGTGTGCGGCAAGCCGTTGAGACGGCCGAAGCCGCGGGGCTGTATATCATGCTGGATATGCACCAGGATCTGTTCTCCGCGCTGTATGCCGACGGCGCGCCCGCGTGGGCGACGATTACCGACGGTGCACAGCACCCTGCGCACTGCCGCATGTGGTATGAAGCCTACCTGCAGAGCGATGCGATTATAAACGCCGCCGACCATTTCTGGAAAAACGATCCGGCAGAGGACGGCGTCGGCCTTATCGACCACTACGCGGCCATGTGGCGCTATCTCGCCACAGAATTTTCCGGGCATCGCAATGTCATCGGATTGGAACCGATGAACGAGCCGTTTATGGGCAGTATCGCCCGCAACGCGTTTGGCAAGGCGACTGTGGCCGTTAAAGAGCAATACCCCGAATTCGATCTTGCCACCCAGACGGGCGTGAACGCCGAAACACAGGGCATATTCACCGGCATCGTAAGCCAGGATCTGATGGCGTTTGACAGGCAAACGCTTATGCCGTTTTATAACACCATCAACGCGGAGATCCGCAAGGTGTGCGATATAGCGATCGTAACCGACGGCAACATCTATTGCAGCGCATTTTTCCCTTCCGGTATCACCCGTGTCACCGCGCCGGACGGCACGCCGGAAACACAGCAGATCTACAGCCCGCACGGCTATGATACCGTTGTGGATACGGATCATTTTGATAAGTTCAACATCCATAACGTAACGGCGCTCTTTGCCGATAAGCGGCGGACGCAGACCGAAAACAGCTTTCCCGTGATCGTCGGCGAATGGGGCGCGTTTCCCAGCAAGGGCTTTACCAACCGGCTGATCGAGCATATGAACGGCATCCTTGAAGAGTACCTGTGGAGTTCCACCTATTGGGCGCATATTCCGGGCCTTGAATCGGACGCAAACTACGCTTCTCTCGATCGCGGATATCCCACGGAAACCTGTGGGGCGCTGGTGTCCTATACCTATGACCACGAGGCAAAGTCGCTCGATGTCTGCTGGAACGGGCCGTGGGTGCTCTGCTGGTTTCCGCAGTCCGTAACGAAGGTCAGCAATCCCGACGTTTCCTATACGGTGCTGCAAAGCGCCGGAAACGGCTGTTTTGTCAAGCTGGAAAACCGTAAAGGCGGCAAGGTATCCGCTGCGATACTGTAATCCGCCAAGGCGTATTTAGCGCATCCTGAAACGCTGCAAACGAGGAAATATACATGAAAAACGAAATGCTTATCGATCAAAATATATTCGACAGCCGGATTAAAACAGACGATGTTTCGGGAAAAGAGCGATGGCTGGGGTACCTTTTCGGTCCCACCGGAGCGCTTCTTCTCAACGCCGTGCTCGGTTTATACCTCAATGTCTACTACACCGACGTACTCAAGCTCACGCATGTGTGGGGCGGCGCGTTCCTGATCGTTTTTCCTATCGTATCAAAAATCATCGACGCGATAACCAACCTCGTAATGGGACAGATCATCGAGCGCACCCGCTCCCGTCAGGGCAAAGCGCGCCCATGGCTTTTGCTGTCCGCCCCGTTGATGACGGTTACAGGCATCCTTCTTTTCGTCATTCCCAACGCCTCGGAAGGCCTGCAGATCGTCTGGGTAATGCTGTCCTACAACCTGTTTTACTCCTTTGCGTTCACGATTTATAACATGAGCCATACCCTCATGGTCCCGCTGTCGGTACGCAACACGTCGCAGCGCGGTGTGCTGGCGGTATTCAGCAACGCCGCGGGGATCATGGTTTCCGGCATTATCGTCGCCCTGATATTCCCGATGGTGGTGCTGCCCGCGCTTGGGGTCAACAAAAGCGCCTGGATAACGGTGATGAGTGTGATCGCCATCCTCGCGCTTCCGCTGACGCTTGTTGAATACTACTTCACGCGCGAGCGCGTTACCGAGGAAGCGGCAAGGTCGGCGGCGGCCAACATCCCCATGCGAAAGCAGATCAAGGCCGTGATCACCGACCGGTATTGGGTGATCATCATTCTGTATGCCCTTGTGTACACACTGGGAAGCAACATGAAGAATGTATCGCTGGTATATTACTGCAATTATGTTCTGGGCAGCTACAACGACGGGATAACCCAAACCATGGTATCCGCTATCGGCGGCATACCCATGGGCATCGGTATTTTCCTTGTTTGGCCGCTTGCCAAAAAGTTCGGGAAACGGAATGTCACCCTTGCCGGATTTGTGCTGTACGCTATCGGCGGCGGCATATGCCTTATCAATCCGCGCAGCATGGTGGTGGTATTGATCGGCCAGTTTATCAAAAACCTTGGCGGACTGCCCTGCGCGTATATCTTCAGCGCCTTGTTTGCCGATGTCCTCGATCATGTCGAATGGAGAAACAATTTCCGCTGCGACGGGCTGTCCGCATCGGTGAACTCTGTGCTGCTCACCATATCCATCGGGGTCAGCAACGGCTTATTCAACCTGTTTCTCTCCAGCAGCGGATATATCGCGCCGCAATATGTTGCGCAAACCGGGGAGACTATCGCCGCCGTTCAGGGTACCGCCGCACAAAACGCCATCACCTTTTCCTTCCTCGGGATTGAAGTGATAACCGCCATACTGCTGATCATCCTGCTGATGTTTTTGAATGTTGAAAAGAATATCACCGTCGAGCAGGCCGAAATCAAGGCAAGGCTGGGCTGACGGAGCAAGCTTGCCCGCGCGCATTGCCATCCTGTTTTATCGCAGTTTAATATAGTGGATCTCCGCGGGCGCAAACAGCCGCATCGGCACGTACAGGGTGCCGATGCCGTTTGATACGAGGATCTCGGCGCGGTTTTCCGTAAACCAGCCGGAAAGGTAGCGGGAAGATTCCTTGGGGTTGAACACGGAAAGGACGGGCTTGCCAAACAGCGTAATCTGCCCGCCGTGCGTATGCCCGAACAACGCCAGGTCAAACCAGTGCGTACCGCCGTCCGCGTCTACGGCGTCCTCCGCGTCGGGCAGCATATCGGGGTCGTGCCCCAGCAAAATCACAAAGTCATCCTCGCTCAGCTGCGCGGCCACCCCTTCGATATCGGGATCGCCGTTTTTGATATCGTCAATGCCCGCGATATACAGGTACGCCTGCCCCACCTTGATGCTGATCACCTCGTTCACCAGCGGGGTAATACCCGCTTTGGCCATGGCGTCCAGCAGCTTGCGCTGGTCGGCGGCCGATTCACTGCGGTCATAATCGCCCAGCACGGCATATACGCCCAGCCGCGATTGGATAAGCGGCAGGGTTTCAAAAAACGAAATTGCGCTTTCCGCATCCATAGCGTAATCGCCGCCCAGCAGCACCAGATCGGCGCTCAGGCTGTTTACCTTTTTGACGATTTTATTGGTGCGGGATTGGCTGTCCCACGAGTTTTGGTGGATATCGCTGAGGTAGACCACCTTCAGGTTGCGCAGGTTGGACGGCAGGTTTTTCACATCCGTTGTATACTCGTCAACGGTCACATGGAACGCTTCAAAAAACGGATAGGCGATCACCGCCAGAATCAGCAGTATGATGATCACGCGCCCGAACCGCGATTTACGGCGCTGCGGCCTGCGATATTTATATTCGTAACGCGGCAAGAAGAGTTCCTCCTCGTTGATGGAATGGCGGATCATAGGCCTGATTGGTGCGTCAGCACATACAATAGGTTTTCAATGTTTACCTGCAAGGATAATCGAATAAGGAACATGCAGTCGTCGTTTTATATTTCCCACAGGTAAATGCTGATGAAAGCGCTTGTGCAATGACGAATTGGATTTTTGTCAGGTTGGGGTTGGGAAACTGCAGTAGTGGCAGCGCTGCGTCAAAGTTTCCGAATCCCCAAACCGGCGGAAATACGATCGTCAGTATGCAAGGGATTTCATCAGCATTTCCCTGAATGTCTACTTTTTGCCGATCAGGCTGCCCAGCACCCCGCGGGTCAGCTGGCTGACCATAGTGCGGGTGGCGGTGGAGATGGCGGTGTTTTTCACACGGCCCAGCACGCTGTCGTTGCGGCGGGCGCGCTCGGCACGCTCCTCGCGCAGCTCGTCCATGTGCTTGCGGCGGGCAGCGGTCTCGGCGGCCTTTGCCTGTTTGGCCTGTTCCTTCTTTGCCTTCTCGGCGGCCTGCTTTTCTTCCTCGCTCATCACAGGCACATACTGGCCGGTGGCGGGGTCAAGCGCAAGCGTCATTTGCTTGCGCACATACTGGCCGGTGGTCGGGTCAAGCACCAGCACGCTTTGCGTCGTGGTCTGCGCTACCGCGGCGGGCGTCGGCATAGCTTGGCTTTGCGCAATTTGCATTTGGCCTTGCGCCATTTGGCCTTGCGCAGCAACAGCGGCGGGCGCCAGCTGCGCGGTCATGGACGGAATCTCTTTTGCATGATAGCTGCCGGTGGCCGGATTGTACACCATAAAGGCGGGCGCCTGCACGGTTTGCACCGGCGCGGCGGCGGGCACGGGCGCCGCCACAAATGCGGGCGCGGCCTGCACCGGCGCGGGCGCGGGCGCGGCCTGCCGGCCCAGGTTGAGCGTGGCGGCCAGGTATTCATACGCGCTGTTGCGATCCACGGACGTGTCATACACGCCCGCAAACGCGCTGGTATCGATAAATGTCTGCCGCAGGGACGCGTCTATCGCGCCCATATAGCTTTGCGGCGGCAGGATAATCGCGCGGCTGACCATAGCCGGTGCGCCTTTTTCATCCAAAAACGAGAGCAGCGCTTCCCCGGTACCCAAATTGGTAATCGCGTCCTCGGTATCAAAGGCAGGGTTCTGGCGGAAGGTTTCGGCCGCGACCTTAACGCCCTTGAGATCCAGCGGCGTAAAGGCACGCATGGCATGCTGCACCCGGTTGCCCAGCTGGCCGAGGATATTCATGGGCACATCCACGGGATTATGCGTGATAAAGTACACACCCACGCCCTTGGAGCGGATCAGGCGGACGATCTGCTCGATCTTGTCCATCAAAAGCTTGGGACAGTTGTTAAACAGCAGGTGTGCCTCGTCAAAGAAAAACACCACGCGCGGTTTATCGGTATCGCCCTGCTCGGGCAGGGTTTCGTAAAGCTCGGACAGCATCCACAACAGGAACGTGGAGTACATCAAGGGATTGCGGAACAGCCGGTCGCACGCCAGAATATTGATCACGCCGCGGCCTTCCTCGTCCTGCTTGAGCCAATCGGTGATCTCCAGCGCGGGCTCGCCGAAAAACAGATCCCCGCCCTGGTCCTCCAACACTGCCACGGCACGCTGGATGGCGCCCACGGTGGCCTTGGCGATGTTGCCGTAATTGAGCGTGTAGCGCTCGGCGTTTTCGCCGGCGTACACCAGCATGGCTTTCAGGTCCTTGAGATCCAGCAGCAGCATGTTTTCATCGTCCGCGATGCGGAAGAGGATGTTCAACACGCCGGTCTGCGTTTCGTTGAGGCTGAGCATACGCGCCAGCAGAAGCGGCCCCATTTCGCTGACCGTGGTGCGCACAGGGTGGCCCTGCTCGCCGTACACGTCCCAAAACTCCGTGGGGAAGGTGGCAAACGAAAACTGGTCCACGCCCGTGGCCAGCAGCCGTGACGCGATCGCGTCGCTGTTTTCGCCGGGGCGCACCATGCCGGAAAGATCGCCCTTGATATCGCTGACGAACACGGGCACGCCCAACGCGGAAAAGCCCTCCGCCATTACCTTCAGCGTTACGGTTTTACCGGTGCCTGTCGCACCCGCAATCAGCCCGTGCCGGTTGGCCATACGCGGCTCCAAACAAACGGGCTGCTGGTCGGCGGTGCCGATCCACAGTTTGCCATCCAATATCATGTAACGGTGTCCTCCTTGTCAATCATGCTGCCGTTCAGGATTGTTTTACGGTCAATTTGATGTTGTAGTTGTCCCGCGCCGCGGCCTTGAACACATCCACCATGCGCGGAATGTAGCGCTCGTGCCCCTTGATGGGGTGGTCGGTATACAGCAGCGTAATCTGCATCGGCCTGGTTACGCTGGCCAGCTCGTCATACAGCGCGTCTAAATTCGCCCCGTAATAGAACGGAAATCCAAGCTGCTCCTTCAGATAGCTGTGCAGCGAAATTTTCTCGTCAAACGGAGTAATATCTACAATAATGTCCGCCATTGTAAAATGCCTCCTTGCATTGGCCTGTTGGTTAGTATTCCATCCGGAAGCCGTTCCTTCCTCTTTCCGGACAGCCGCGCTAGACTCTTTCTATATGAAATGCCGCGGCTCGGCGTAAACGATTCATGATTGCAAGCCCGATTCCTGCCATGCTTACCGCTTCGCAGTAAATTGTGTCCACACCCTCGTCATCCATCTGCCGCAGCGCCGCAAACAGCGTGTGGGCGATGGTTTCGGGCTGCTTCAGGCTGCCCAGCGCCACGGTGGCATAGCCCTTGTATTGGGGCAGATGCTCCGTTGCGACCAGCAGGCGCACGCTCTCACCGCGTGCCTGCGCCTCGCGGTACAGCCGCTTGCAGGCGGCCTCCACTTTATCCGCC
>DAOPIR010000088.1:0-11632 GCA_035399245.1 Candidatus Limiplasma sp. | reverse complement strand
CGTTGCCTCTTACCAGGTCCACGTATACGCGGGGCTTAAGCGGCTGGTTGATCAAGTGCTCCGCCAGCTCATGGGACGGGATCACCTCGCCGACGATCGACAGCGACGGCAGCAGCACCGAAAGCGTCTCCTCCGCTTCCTCCGCGGGATAGGTGAAGGTTTTCCCATGCCCGCACAGCAGCCTGCACACGCGCGCCTGTGCGCTGTGCAGCCGCTTAATCTGTCCGTCGCCAAGCACATAACGGCCGTCCGGCGTAATCACACGCAGATCATCCGCGCCCTGCGCTGTAACCGACAGGATTCCGCTGTCCATCGAAACGCTGAAGCACAGCGGGATTTCCACCGTGCGGATATGCGACTGCATCCTGCGCTCGCCGTCAATCATCAGGTAAAATGTGTGGCGTTCAAAAAAGCGCATCACGCTTTGTAAAAACGCGCCTGTGAGTATAATAAACCTTCCTTCGCTGGCCGGGCGCGGTACGGTGTCTTCTTCATCATTCTTCGGCGGTATATGGCTTTGCAGTAGCAGCAGCACTGCCTCTTCCTCTTTGGTAAAGCGCATTTGTGTAGGACGGAAGGTGAACTTCGTGGAAAGCTCCATCGGCAGGCCCTGATGGTAGCAGGCCAGGAACTCATAGATATTTTTTACGGCATACATGCGTTCCTGCCCTACCTGCAGGCCCAGCCCCGTACGCCCGTCCTTCAGCAGGCGGATCACCGCCATCAGCCGCACGCTTTCGCCATCTGGCATGGCGCGGTTGAGCGCTTCTAGCATCTGCTGCCCCAAGACCATTTTCTGTTCCTGCTGCAGCTTGCGCAGGGATCCGTCGTCCTCGGTTTTGCACTGCGCGGCCACAATATGCACACAGCCGTTTTTACCGGCAGCACCGCAGGTGCAGGCCGCGTCTCCGTTGATAAAAAGCGTTACCTGCTGCTCCGCAGCCGTGCCCACCAGCAAGGTAAGAGAATCATCCTGCCTGCTGAGCACGCGAACACTGCCGCGGCGAAAGATTTTTTCTCCCTCGATGATGTTCTGTCTGATGTGCTGTTCCATGCAAAGCCTCCTAATGCGTATCCGGTATATATTCTGTTTTTAACTGTATTTTCCCTGCCGGACCGCTGCAATCGTTTTGGAATTGACAGGGAAACAGCACGGTGCTATGCTCAATAAAAGTTCCAAAGGAGCGTGTGCCAATGAAACGAATGAAACATGATATTTCCAATGTCATCAACGACGCGGTTCTGCAGGCGCAAACCCCCGGTGTTTGCGTGCTTGTGAACCGCAATGATGAAGAAGTGCTGTTTGACAAAAGCGGATTTTCCGATATACAAAACGCACAGCCCGTCAGCCGCGGCAACATTTACCGGCTTTACTCGCTGACCAAGCCGATGACGGCCGTTGCCGCCATGACGCTGATTGAAAGCGGCAAACTGGACATTGTCGCCCCTGTATATGAGTTTTTGGAGGGTTTTAAAGATCAGCAGGTGGCTGTCAGCGATACGCAGTGCGAGCCCGTGAAACGCGCCGTGCAGGTGCGTGACCTGTTTACCATGACCTCCGGCCTGCCCTATCCCGGGGAGATGACGCCGGCGGATCGGATGATGGCCACGCTGTGGCATCAGATGGAGCAGGAAGTAGCGCAGGGCCAAGCCATAACCACGGTCGATATGGCCAACCGCATCGGCCGAAGCCCGCTGGCGCATCAGCCGGGTGAAAAGTGGATGTACGGCACTTCGGCGGACGTGCTGGGCGCTATCCTTGAGGTTGTCGCGGGCAAGCCGCTCAACGAGTATATGGACGAGACCGTGTTCCGCCCGCTGGGCATGAAGGATACCGGCTTCTTCGTCCCCGACGCAAAGCGCAGCCGGCTGGTTACGCTGTATGAGCATAAGGACAGCGTGCTTATACCGCATAAAAACCAAGGGCTTCGCGGTGTGTTTTCTCTGCCGCAGGTGCTGGAAGGCGGCGCAAGCGTGTACTCCACGATTGACGATGTGATGACGTTCGGGCAGATGCTGCTGCACGGCGGCAAGCTGAAAAAAGAGCGTGTTATATCCCGCAATGCGGTTGATTGGCTTTCGGAAAACCATCTGAACCCGCATCAGCTAAGCTTTCTCAACTGGGACAGTGTGCTGGGGTATGGCTACGGCGGGCTGATGCGCGTGATGCTGTCGCCCGGGCAATCATTCTCACTGGGCGCCAAAGGCGAGTTTGGCTGGGACGGCTGGACGGGCACCTATATGTCCGTTTGTCCGGAGAAGAACATGGTGCTGACCGTTATGCAGCAGCTGGCGGGCGCCGGCACCAATGCGGTCATCCACAAAATTCGCAATGTGGTTTATGCCAACATTTGATCTTGCAAAGCCGGTGCCCTTTGTGTATACTAACGGCAGCGATGATCGCGGAAGCAGCCTGAAGGCTTCGTCAAGAGAGCGGACGTTTGGTGAAAGTCCGTCGGGCATTCAAGCTTTTCCACCGCAGGAGCATACCGGCGACGAGCCGGCCGGGCGCGCCCGATACAGCGCGGACGAGTGAAACACACTGTGTTTAATCCGGGTGGCACCGCGGAGCAATATTCTCCGTCCCGTTGAACGGCAAAGCTGTTCGGCGGGGCGGTTTTTTCGTTTCCGGACCATCCTGCCCAACACCAATACATACTTGAAAGGTGGAATTTCCTTGCTGGATATCCGTTTTGTCCGCGAAAACCCCGAAGCCGTGAAAGAAAACATCAAAAAGAAATTTCAGCTGAATAAGCTGCCGATGGTAGACGAGGCCATCGCGTTGGATGCCGAAATCCGCGGCCTGAAAGGCAGCATCAGCGATCTGCGTGCCAACCGCAACAAGCTGTCTAAGGAAATCGGCAAGCTGATGGGCCAGAAGAAAGCAGAAGAAGCCGAAGCGGTCAAGAAAACCGTATCCGACCAGGCTGCGCAGCTGGCGGCGCAGGAGCAGCGGCTGACCGAAGCGGAGGAAGCCCTCAACAAGATCATGCTGGTCATCCCGCAGATGATTGACGATACCGTACCCATCGGCAAGGACGATACCGAAAACGTGGAGCGCGAAATCTTCGGCGAACCCGTGATGCCGGACTTTGAGATTCCCTATCATACCGAGCTGATGGAGCGTTTTGAGGGCATTGATCTGGATGCCGCGCGACGTGTGGCAGGCAACGGATTTTACTACCTCATGGGCGATATCGCACGCATTCAGTCCGCGGTGCTGTCCTACGCGCGCGATTTTATGATCGATAAAGGGTTTACCTACTGCATTCCCCCGTTCATGATCCGCTCCGCCGTGGTGGACGGCGTGATGAGCTTTGCTGAGATGAACGCCATGATGTACAAGATTGAGGACGAGGACCTGTACCTCATCGGCACCTCTGAGCATTCCATGATCGGTAAGTTTTACGATACGATCCTCAAAGAAGAGGACATGCCCTACACCATGACCTCGTATTCCCCGTGTTTCCGCAAGGAAAAGGGTGCGCACGGGCTGGAGGAGCGCGGCGTGTACCGCATTCATCAGTTTGAAAAGCAGGAGATGATCGTGGTCTGCAAGCCGGAGGACAGCGAAGCATGGTTCAACAAGCTGTGGAGCTATACCGTGGCTTTCTTCCGTACGCTGGATATCCCCGTACGGACACTGGAATGCTGCTCCGGCGATCTGGCGGACCTGAAAGTCAAGTCGCTGGATGTGGAAGCATGGTCGCCCCGACAGCAGAAGTACTTCGAAGTCGGCTCCTGCTCCAATCTCGGTGACGCGCAGGCACGCAGGCTGAAAATCCGCATTAAGGGCGAAGCCGGCAACACCCTTGCCCATACCCTGAACAACACCGTGGTCGCACCCCCGCGCATGCTGATCGCGTTTTTGGAAAACAACCTGCAAAAAGACGGCAGCGTGCTGATCCCCGCCGCCCTGCAGCCCTACATGGGCGGCAAGACGAAGATCGTGCCGAAGGCATAGAGGCACGTTAGGGGTTTCACCCCTAAAACCCTGACAAGGGCTATGCCCTTGATCGGGATTTTAAGGGCGGAAGCCCTTAACATGCTTTTATGCTTCGCTCTCGATATCGCCTCTGGCTTTCAGGTCAGCGAGGATTTTGGCATAGAAGAGCTCGTCAATCTTGAACTTTTTCATATAGACAATATAGCCCGCCAGAATCACGATCAGCGGGAGAATGAGCATGGCGAGCTTCATGGTGAGGATGCCGTCTACGGTTACCTCGGCAGCGGTTTCCGCGGCATTGATGCCGGAAATGATCAGCGTCAGCCCCAGCACGCCGTTGGCGATCGCCCCGCCGATCTTATTGATAAACGGCTGCACGGAAAACGTGATGCTCTCGTTGCGCTTGCCGAGCTTCCACTGGCCGTACTCGATGGAATCGGCCAGGAACATCAGCATCAGCATCTGGATAAATGCCTGTCCCACGAAGATCAGTACGCCCGCGACGCCGATAAACGCCATGTTCATCGGGGAAACGAAGAACAGCAGATATCCCAGCACCACCAGTCCCGTGGCGCCGGTATAGAGCTTGCGGCGCGAAAAGCGCTTGCGCACCAGCGTAAACATACCCAGCGCGGAAAGCTGCGATACGCCCAGCACCGCCGCAAAAATCGAGTACATGCCTTCGTCCCCGTAGGCATACTTGAAATAATAGACACCGAACGAAGTCGTGGTGCTGTAACCGATCATGAACAGCGACATCGACACCGCCACCCACATCAGCTGGTCATTCTTCACCAGTACGCGGAACATCTCGCGCAGGGTGGTTTTTTCCTCTTCCTTAAAATACCCCTTGCGCTCCTTAACGCCAAACAGCGTAAACAGCAAAAAACCAAGCATCAGCCCCGCAATGATCAGCGCAAACAGCGCCCATCCACGCTTTGCGCTGCCCACGGCATCCGAGAGGGCATTGGTGGCCGGAATGATGCCCACCACCAGCGTAAACAGACCGATATTGGCGCAGATGCGCGCAAACGAGCCGATCTTCTCGCGCTGCTTCTGGTCGGTGGACAGCGACGGCATCATTGACCAGTAGGCGATATCATTCAGCCCGTAAAAGATATCCCAGATCAAGTACAAAACGGCGAACGATACGATATAGCCGGTAGCGCCAAAGCCCAGATCCGTAAACAGCAGCACCATGCTCGCGCCGCCGATCAAGCCGCCGAACAAGATCCACGGCTTAAACTTGCCAAAGCGCGAATGCGTGTTATCCACCACCAGCCCCATGATCGGATCGTTGAACGCGTCAAACACGCGCAGGATCAGCAGCATCACGGTCATCACCGCCAGTGTGGCGTCCGATACGATGCGCACCTCGGTGATGTAGACCATCAGATACATGCTGACCATCGAGTAAAACATATCCCGTCCGATGGTACCCAGCCCGAAAAACCAGCGATTTCTGTTGTCGTAGTTTTGCCTCATGCGCCCATCTCCTCTTCCGCGTCAACGGTGTACAGGTTCGACCCAAAGTCGCCCAGCAGCCGCAGCTTGCCGTCATACCCAACGCCCGTAAACTGGTTGTTGAGCTGCACGCCGTGCTGCAGCAGCCGCCCGTTGCCGCGATAGGTTTCCACATTATCCTTCATGGTATAAAAGCGGTTGATCTTTTGCAGCAGCCAGCCGTCCGCCGGTGCGGCAATGGGCAGTGCATGGCTGATCAGGCTGCCAAACCGCTTGATGAATATACTCTGCGCCATCGTCTGCACACGGTACTGCTTTGCGGGGTTCAACCCGTATACCTTCAGCCGGTCAAACGGTGCGGCCGCGACGGAGAGCGTTTGGAAAAATCCGCTTATGCCGTGGGTTTGCTGCTCGTCCACACATTGCCACGTCAGCTGATGCGCGCGGTCGGCATCGCCACGGAAAAACCTTCCGTATTGCAGCGTTTTTCTGTGCTGTTTAAAAAACGCGATCTGCCGCTTGACCTCCTTGCGCTCGGCATGGCTCAGCTTGTTCAAGTCCAGCTCATAGCCCAGGCAGCCGAACGCCGCCACGTTAAACCGCGTGGAAAGCGGCGTATCCCGCAGGGTTTGGTGCGACGGCACGGCGGACACATGCGCACCGATTGACGACAGCGGATACAGGCAGCTCAGCCCGCCCTGGATGCGCAGCCGCTCGATGGGATCGGTATCGTCCGACGCCCAGATCTGCGGTGAAAAGCAGAGTATACCCAAATCAAAGCGGTTGCCGCCCGACGCACAGCTTTCCAGCAGTACCTGCGGCCGCGGGCGAAAGATGCGCGTGAGCACATCGTAAAACCCGATGATGTAGCGGTGGAAAAACTCGCCCTGCCGCGCAATGCAGGCGGAATAGCAATCAGTCATGTGGCGGTTGTAATCCCACTTCACATAATCGATCTTACAGGTGTCCAGAATATGGGACACATTGTCTACAATATAATCACGCACTTGCGGATTGCACAAATCCAGCACCAGCTGGTTGCGCCCCAGCGACGGTTCTCGCCCCGGCGTCTGCACGGCGTACTCGGGGTGCGCGCGGTACAGGTCGCTGTCGGGGTTGACCATTTCCGGCTCAAACCACAGCCCGAACTTGAGCCCCAGTCCGTGCACACGATGTGCCAAATCCTCCAGCCCGTTTGGGAGCTTTGATTTGTTGATGCTGTAATCGCCAAGGCCCTTGGTATCGTCATTGCGCTGGCCAAACCAGCCGTCGTCCAGCACCAGCATTTCCGCGCCCACTTTTTTGGTGCGGCGCGCCAGCTGCACCAGCTTCTTTCCGGTAAAACCGAAATAAAACGCCTCCCAGCTGTTCACCAGCACAGGGCGCTCCTTGCCTTTCCAGTCACCGCGCACCACATGCCGGTTAACAAACTCGTGAAAGTGCTGCGACAGGCCATTGAAGCCGCCGGATGAAAAGCTCATCACAGCCTCCGGCGTTTCAAAATGCTCGCCCTTTTTCAGCTCCCATTCAAAGCATTGCGGGTTGATACCGATCGCCACGCGCACCAGCTCCTGCTGGCTTAGCTCCACCGCGCCGTAATGGTTGCCCGAGTATACCAGGTTAAAGCCGTACACATCACCAACGTTCTCCCGCGCATCGGCGCTCGCCAGCAAAAAGCCTGGATTGTGCCGGTGGCTGCTGGAGCCTGTGGCGGACGCGTTCACCATCAGGCCGGCGCTTATGGGACGCGCATGCTTTTGCGTTTCGGCAATCCATGCGCCGTCGAAGGTAATCAGCTGAAAATTGTCGTTTGGCATATCCAGCATCATGCTGAGCAGACGGCGGATGGTGAGCGGCGTTTCGTTTTCGTTGCGGAGCACCGCGCGGCGCGCGATGACGTCCGTATCTTTGAACACGGTATAGTACAGATCCAAATACACCTGATTGGGCGCATCCAGCATGGTAACAATCAGCGTTTCCGCGTCCTCGCCCTCGGCGGTTGGCAGCGTTTCCATGGGCACGCAGCCCGCCTGCACCCTGTGGCTTTGGTAAAGGAAATCCGACGTATAGGTGCTGTCCGGCATCTTGATCTCGGCCGGTGTTTCGCGGTAGTCCCCCTTACCGATACCCGACCACTCCAGGCAAAGGCCGTCCAGACAATAGGTGTTATTCCCCTGGGCATAGGCCACGCTGCCGCCCATGGGCAAAACGCGCTTGAGCACCAGCGGTTCCATAGCCTGATCCTCAGGCAGGCGCGCGCCGTAATAGATATGCTCCAGATGCCTGTAGGGCGTGACGCGGAACCAGTAACTTGTGTTTTGGGTACTTAGCCGAAATTCGCCGTCTTCAATGTGGATCATCGTGTGCTCTCCTTACTTGGCTGTAATATAACCGCTTCCCAGGGCTCCAAGAGGCCGTCGAAGGTTGCTTTTTCATAATTGTCGATCACAACCTGCCCGCGATAGGGTACACGTGCCCTTCGCGCGGAGAAATTCAGCGCCGTGATCATGCATTCGCCCTCGTGCAGCCGCCGGTATGCCATCACACGGCGGTTGGCGGCAAGCGGCTGAAATTTCCCGTATTTCAGGGTATCGCTTTGCGCACGCAGTGCGATCATCCGGCGGTAATAATGGAGGATGGAGTCCTTGTCGTTTTCCTGCACGGCATAGTTAATGCGTTTATAATTTGGATTGAGCATCAGCCACGGCTTACCGGTGGTAAAGCCCGCGCCCGCCTCGGCTGACCACTGCATGGGCGTGCGGGCGTTATCGCGGCTTGCCATCTTGATCCAGCGCCAGCGCAGGCGTTTGGGAATATGCATCGAGTGCATCATCCTGTCGATGTTGTGGCTTTCCACGTCGTTCATATCATCCAGGCTCTGAAAATCGGCGTTCGTCATGCCGATCTCCTGTCCCTGATAGATATAGGGTGTGCCGCGCAGGGAAAGCTCCATCGTCGCCAGCAGCTTGGCGCTTGGCGCCCAATATTTTTTGTCATTCCCATAGTGGGACACGATACGCGGCTGGTCGTGGTTTTCCAGGTACAGGGCGTTCCAGTCAAGCCCTGTCTGCCATTGGGTATAGACCTCCAACAGCTTTTTGGCACGGAACGGCTTGGGCACAAAGCGTGCCAGCCGGCGGTCGACCTGCAGATGGTCGAAGTAAAACAGCATGTCCAGCTCCCGCCGTTGCGGCTCGCACAGCAGTTTGGCCTCTTCCAAATCCACCATCACACATTCGCCAACGGTAAAGCAATCAAACTTGTCCAGCACATCGCGGCGCAGCTCGCGCAGAATTTCATGGTTGCCCTCCTGCGAGCGGTAATGCTCTATGCCGCAGATCGCCAGGCTCTTTTTGCCGTCGTCCAAGGACGTTTTATACAGAATGTTGATCACATCGCAGCGGAAACCGGCCGCGCCGCGTGACAGCCAAAACCGCATAATCCGCTTGACCTCTTCCATCACGCGCGGATTGTGCCAGTTTAGATCCGGCTGCTTTTTATCAAACAGATGCAGGTAATACTCCCCGCGCAGCTCGTCCCACTGCCACACCGAGCCCATAAAGAACCCCGTCCAGTTGTTGGGCAGGCTCCCGTCGGCGTTAGCGGGCCGCCAGATATAGTAATCGGTATAGGGCTCCTCCCGCCTGCGGCTTTTTTGAAACCATTCGTGCTCGTCCGATGTATGGTTGATCACCAGATCCATAATGATCTTGATATCCCGTTCCTTGGCTTGCGCAAACAGGTGGTCCATGTCCGCCAGCGTGCCGAACTTGGGATTGATATTCATATAATCACTGATGTCGTAGCCGTTGTCGGCATCCGGCGAGCAGTACACAGGCGACAGCCACAGGATGCCCGCGCCAAGCTTTTGTATCTCGTCCAGCCGCGAAATAATACCCGGAATATCACCGATTCCGTCTCCGTTGGAATCCTGAAAACTCCGGGGATAGATTTGGTAAACAATCCTGTCCTTCCACCACTGTGCCATCGGTTTCTCCTTTATTTGGCGCTGACCGTATAGGTCTGCGACTGTACACATTGCGCATACATCGGCTCGGTCACGCCGCCTTGTTTGATGATTTCGCTGAAAAACGACCCGCTTTGCTTTACGGTGCGCTTTTGGGTTTCGTAATCTACCCGCACCAACCCGAAACGCGCGCTTTCGCCCTCCGCCCACTCAAAGTTATCGGTAAAGCACCAGTGATAATAGCGCTTGACGGGAAGCATGGATTGGCACAGCGCCTGCAAATGATCAAACAGGAAGCGGCTGCGGAAAGCATCCTGATTGTCGCAGGTACCGTTTTCGGTAATATAGATCGGCAGCGTATGCAGCTGCTCTATCCTGCGCAGGCAGTCAATCATGCCCTGCGGATAGATTTCCCAGCCCAGATCGTTCACCGGCACGCCTTTGCGTGTACCGCGCTTTAGGCCCGCCATCGTGGCACGGGTGTAATAATTCAGCGCAATAAAATCGCAGTACAGGCCTTTTTTGATTTTTCCGAGATTGCGAATCGGCCAGCGAAACACACCCAGCTCCATCGCCTGCATGATATTATCCTGAAAAAAGCGATCCGCAAAATACGCGCCCAGCCGGTGGGAAAGCTTGTTGGGGTTTTGCGGTTCGTTTACCTGCATGTTCAGGGCATAGCTGACGCGCGTTTCTTCCGCGCCCATGCCCCTTTGCAGCGCATGGATCAGTTGATACGCCTGCACATGCGCCACCGCAAGCACCGACATCACATGCGTCGCCTTGAAAAGCCGCTTGCGGCCGGGCGGCCACTCGCCGGTGTAATAGCCGAGCATCGCATAGACGTTTGGCTCGTTTATGGTGATATACTCCGTTACCTCCGTACCAAACGCCTGCACCATGCGGGTGACAAAGCGCATAAAATACGGCACGTTCCTCCGCTTTGCAAACGCGCCCAGCTTTTCAAACCACATCGGATTGGTAAAGTGGTGCAGCGTAACCAGCGGCTTGATATGGTGAGCGTTCAGCCAGCGGACTTCCTCTACGTAATAGCTGATCGCATCCTGGTCAAACACGCCGTTTTGCGGCTCGATCCGCGCCCATTCCACACCGATGCGGACGATCTGCATACCCATGTCCGCCATCAGCTGATCGTCCTCCGGCCAGCGATTATAATGATCGTCGGCACGAGCGGGAGAAGTACCGTCCTTGATGTGCCCGCGCCTGGACCAGTTCATCCAGCTATGGTCCGGCGCGCCGCCTTCGATCTGCGTAGCGGCGCTTGCGGTGCCCAGCAGCATGCCTTCTTTGAGCGTAAACGAAGCCATTCGGCGTGCCTCCCCTTATGAAAATTCCGATTGATCTTTGCTGTCTGCCCATTATACCATAGGTAAGCGAACGCGTGAAGATGAACAGGGCGTTCAAAACATGAAAATCCCATGCAGGGAAGCATGCCCGCGTATCGTTATATAGGCAAACGCTCCCGCATTATCAAGCCGCAAAGAGGCGCATTGTATGAAACGATTCCTGATGGTTTTGCTTATTTCCCTCCTGCTGTTCCCTGCCGCTTCTTTGGCTGCGGACCGCAATCTGCCAGAGGAAATACTATCTGTATTCAAAACGCCCACATGGAAAGGATACGCCATTCCCGTAACATCTGCCGGCAATCCCTACAGCGGTTTGGCCGCGTCCTATTATTATGACGAGCATGGCCATGCCGCCGCTATAGCGATCCTCAAAAAGGATTCCGTCAATGCCCTATGCGTGTTGGAAAAGAACAACGGCGTATGGTTTGTCGCGGCGCAAAGCACTACGGCAATCCTGCAGGGTGACGAGATCCCGTTTCTCTCCTGCGAGGTGTATGGTACGTTTGATATCAGTTATCCGCGTTCAGACGGCCAGCCGTATCTGGATATCACCGTGCAGCAATCAGACGCGCAGTGGACAGTATCCGAAATCCGCTATTTCCCGGACGATGTGTATCTGTACGTGCAAATTGATGCAGACGAGCTGCGTTATACGGGCGATGCAACCGGCTGGGAGCCGGTCATCGTAACAGGCCATGTGGAAAACAGTCTGTCGCTGTTCAGCCTGGCGGATTTCCCATTATCCATCGAAGCGGCCCAGGCATTATTCAGCGAAAGCCCCGGCGAATAAACACAGGCAGACAAAAAACAGGCTCCCGCCGGATGGCGGGAGCCTCAGGGTGTCAAAAAACCTTGTTTTGCAAACACCCTGCCAGCCTGCCAAAAAGG
>DAOPIR010000087.1:0-11667 GCA_035399245.1 Candidatus Limiplasma sp. | reverse complement strand
TATCGTTGCGCCGCCCATGGCAATCAGCCGGTCCGAAAACCGGCCGACCAGCGGATTGGCGGTGATGCCGGAAAATCCGTCCGATCCGCCGCATTTCAGCCCGATGATCAGCTGATCCGCGCCGACCGCTTCGCGCTTGTCCTGCCGCATACGCTCTGCAAGCTCAGTCAGCAGGTGCATGCCTTCTTTAAGCTCGTCGTCCGTATCCTGCGACACCATAAAGCGCACGCGGCTTGCATCGTAAGGCGGCATGTGCTTTTTGATCTCTTCCACACCGCTGTTTTCACACCCGAGCCCCAGCACCAATACGCCGCCCGCATTGGGGTGCACGGCCAGATCGGCCAATATCTTCCTTGTGTTTTCCTGGTCGTCGCCCATCTGCGAGCAGCCATACGGATGCTCAAAGGCATTCACGGCCTCCACCGCCCCGCCGGCAAGGGACCGCGCGCGTTCCTTCAGGGTTCGCGCCACATCATTCACACAGCCGACCGTAGGCAAGATCCACAGCTCGTTGCGCACGCCCGCGCGTCCATATTTTCGCGGATACCCCAAAAATGTTCTGACAGGCGCTTGTGGCAGGGTATGCAGCGCTGGCGTATAGGTATAGGTCAGCTCGCCCGAAAGATGTGTTTTCACATTATGCGTGTGCACATGCTCGCCCGCCGCAATATCGCGCAGTGCCATACCGATGGGCATGCCGTATTTGATGACCGGCGCGCCTTTGGCAATCGGCTGAAGGGCGATCTTATGCCCCGCCGGTATGTCATCGCGCAGCGTTAAGCCGGTTTCCTGTATAGTATCTCCCTGGTGAAACACCTGCAGCGCGACGGCCACATTGTCATCGGGATGTATAATTATGATCTGCTTCATATGCTTTCCCCTTGCATTGAATTTGCGTTGCAATGTAAATGGTTACACTGTCATGCCTATCATACCCGACATCCGCCTATCCGTCAATTCCTGCCGGTTCCTTTGGGATAGAAGGCTTTCGATGTTTGCTATTCTCCTCGATTCGGCCACAGCCTTCCCATATCAGGTGATCGGCAAGAGTTTTGGCAAGGTCCTTGCATTTTTTCGGATTTATTCTATAATAGCAGGGATGGCTCTGGTAAGTGTTTACATCAATATAATAGCAATTCTTGAGGTCATCCTGTGATCTCAAATGGTAAGGAGTGCGCCAATGAAAACATTCATGGATCAGGATTTTCTGCTCACCACCGAAACCGCCAAGCGTCTCTTTCATGAGGCGGCTGCCGGCTGCCCGATTATCGACTATCACTGCCACATCAACCCGCAGGAGATTTACGAGGACCGCCGCTACGAAAACATTACCCAGGTCTGGCTGGGCGGCGACCATTACAAGTGGCGCCTGATGCGCTGCGCCGGCACACCGGAAAGGTTCATCACCGGTGATGCGAGCGATTATGAAAAATTCTGCAAGTTTGCCGAGGTGCTGTCCAAATCCATCGGCAATCCGATCTACCACTGGAGCCATCTGGAGCTGCAGCGTTTCTTCGGCTACCACGGCACGCTGAGCCCCAAAACCGCGGACGAGGTATGGAAACTTGCCAACGCCAAGCTGCAAAGCGAAGGCTACTCCGTACGCGGCCTGATCAACCAGAGCAATGTGGAGCTCATCTGTACCACCGATGACCCGATTGACTCGCTGGAATGGCACCAAAAGCTGTTCCAGGTAAAGGATTTTACCACGACGGTACTGCCCGCCTGGCGGCCGGACAAGGCCATGAATATCGAAAAGCCGGAGTTTACCGCGTATCTTGCAAAACTTTCCAAGGCGACAAATGTCGATATTACCTCCTTTGAAAGCCTGAAGGCCGCCCTGCGCGTGCGCCTGGCTTACTTTGCCGAGAACCGCTGCAAGCTCAGCGACCACGCGCTGGATTACGCCATGTATGTGCCGGCCTCCGATGCCGAAATTGAACGCATTATGCAAAATAAGCTCGCCGGCAAGGCGCTGAGCGGTGAGGATGTGCTGAAGTTCAAAACCGCGTTCATCCTGTTTGTCGCGGCGGAATACAAGCGTATGGGCTGGGTGATGCAGCTGCATTACGGTTGCACGCGCAACAATAATCCCGTTGCGTACCAGTCCCTGGGCGCTGATACAGGTTACGACGCCATTGATACCTACACGCCCTCCAAACAGCTGGCTGAGCTGCTGGGCGCATTGGAGCAGGCCGACGCACTGCCCAAGACGGTTCTCTACAGCCTGAACCCGCATGATAACGCCGCGATCGACACCATCTGCGGCTGTTTCCAAAACGACGAGGCTGTGGGCAAGATCCAGCACGGCTCCGCCTGGTGGTTCAACGATCATCTACAGGGCATGACCGAGCACCTGGTCTCGCTGGGCAATCTTGGTTATCTGGCCGGGTTCATCGGCATGCTTACGGACAGCCGTTCCTTCCTCAGCTATCCGCGCCACGAGTACTTCCGCCGCATCGTATGCCGCGTGCTTGGCGAATGGGTGGAGGACGGCCTGTATCCCGACGATTTCGAAACGCTTTCCCAGATCGTCAAGGGCATCTGCTACGAAAACGCCAAGGCTTATTTCTCCTTCCGCTAAAGCGAAATCAGCAAGAGAAAACCAGACCTTATTCTTTTACCAAATGGCTGTGCTTCCCGCATGGCCATTTTCTATGGCGAAAGTCACAGAAATGCTTGTAATCCTTGACAAAGCCGGCGCTGAAAGATATCATGATACTACTTTTGATTGTGTAATGATTAGGAGGAAAACCATGGCGGACGTAACGATGGATAAACTGGTGGCTCTATGCAAAAACCGTGGCTTCATTTTTGCCGGCAGCGAGATTTACGGCGGCTTGGCAAACGCGTGGGATTACGGCCCGCTGGGCGTGGAATTTAAGAATAACATCAAGCGTGCCTGGTGGCAGAAGTTTGTACAGGAAAACAAGTACAACGTCGGGCTGGACAGTGCGATATTGATGAACCGCAACGTGTGGGTTGCCAGCGGCCATGTGGGCACCTTCAACGATCCGCTGATGGACTGCAAGGCCTGTAAGGCGCGCTTCCGTGCCGACAAGTTGATTGAGGACTGGGGCAAGGAGCAGGGAGAAGAAATCCTGGCCGACGGCTGGAGCGACGAGCAGTACGAAAGCTTTATCGAAGAAAAGCAGATTCCCTGTCCCACCTGCGGCAAGCACGATTTTACGGGCATCCGCAAGTTTAACCTGATGTTCAAAACCCATCAGGGCGTCACGGAGGACAGCGCCACGGAGCTGTACATGCGGCCTGAAACCGCGCAGGGCATCTTCGTCAATTTCAAAAACATCGTGCGCTCCACGCGCCGCAAGCTGCCCATGGGCGTATGCCAGATCGGCAAATCGTTCCGCAACGAGATCACCCCGGGCAACTTCATCTTCCGCATCCGCGAATTTGAGCAAATGGAGCTTGAATTTTTCTGTAAGCCCGGCGAGGATATGGAATGGTTTGGCTACTGGCGCACCTTCTGCCGCGAATGGCTGATGAAGCTCGGCATGCAGGAGGCCAACCTTCGTCTGCGCGACCACAAGCAGGAGGAGCTTTCCCATTACTCTAACGCCACCACGGACTTTGAGTTCCGCTTCCCGTTTGGCTGGGGCGAGCTTTGGGGCGTAGCCGACCGTACCGATTATGACCTTAAGGCCCACCAGCGCGTGAGCGGCGAAAGCATGGAATATATCGATCCCATTACCAACGAGCGCTTTATCCCCTACGTGATCGAACCCTCGCTGGGTGCTGACCGCGTGCTGCTAGCGTTTTTATGCAACGCATATGAGGAACAGGAACTGGAAAACGACAGCCGCGTAGTACTGCACCTGCACCCCGCGCTGGCGCCGTACAAGGCTGCTATTCTCCCGCTGCAGAAAAACAAGCTGGGCGCGCTGGCGACCTCCGTATATGAGAAACTGTCCAAAAATTTCATGGTGGATTACGACGAGACCGGCTCCATCGGCAAGCGTTACCGCCGGCAGGATGAGATCGGCACGCCGTTTTGCATCACAGTGGACTTCGATACCCAGGAAGACAATACCGTTACCGTGCGCGACCGCGACAGCATGGAGCAGGTGCGCCTGCCCATTGATGAGCTGGAAGCGTATCTGGAAAGCAAAGTACAGTTTTAGGGAATACAAAACGGCTCGGATGGCCTTGCCAATCCGAGCCGTTTTTTGTTATCCCTATTCAGCAACAATCCCGAGGTTTTCCAAAAACCAGCCCTGCCAGTCAATTTCATCCGAAAATCCCTCAATGGGGTTGCCGCCCGCAAAGAACGCGACGCGCTTGGCATTGGCGGCATGGAGCAGGGTATTCACCAGCGAGTAAGCCAGAAGCCGATCCTTCTGTGCGGAGATCCCATCCCCAACCTCTAAAAACGCGTTGGAAAAGTTCACCAGCAAGGTATCCCCATCCAGCGAAATGCCGATGATGTCGGAATCCTTCAGCATGCCAGCGGGAATAAGCGTCTGTACATTGCGCTCACTGTCCGCTATGGACGAGCCTTCAAACAACGCATCCAGCAGCGCGCGCGGGCTGGTGGTCTGGTAAAACGCGATCGGGCGTTCTACCTCGATCAGCTTCTGGCCCGCCGTGTCCGCAAAATACAGCGTGCAGTTGTCCATCAGCAGCGCGGCATAATCCGTACGCTGCTGGATTCCCCCGTCAAACAGAATGCCGCTGGTGGAGCCCAGCATCACGTGGTCTACCCGCTGGGAATCGATATACACCTCGATGCCCGCCACGTTTGGCAGGAAGGTGGTCATGGTGTAGCACAGCGCCGCCAGACAGCTGGCGCGCGACACGCCCACCGTTTGCAGCATTTCATCAAACAGATAGCTGAACTTCAGCGTAATCAGGCTGCCACCGAGGCCGGACGGCTGGGTGATCTCGGGCGTTTCGGTCAGGTATTCGGCAAGCAGCGGCATCGCGGGCGTGCCCGTAACCATCGTCGCGCCGCTGGAAATCTCCTGCATCAGCGCAACCACCATGTCAGACACTTCCATGCTGGTAAAGGTGATATTACGTGCTTCCGCCATGATGCCGTTGAGGGCGGACAGCGGAAAATACAGCGTAGCCGTGGCGGTAAAGCGCTTGTCAGCGGCGTTTTGGCCCGTTTGCACACGGTAGGAAAGCTGCTGCTCGTACAGCGCGCCGATATCCTCACCCATTGTGCGCGTCAGCGCGCCGACCGGCAGCGTAGACGCCAGATCCAAGCCCAGCTTCTTATCCATAACCAGCGTGTTCACATACTGTATCGTATCCATTTCCGTCAGCGTGTTGGTGATGGCCTGGCTGACGAGGTACAAGGTTCTGCGGTCCAGCTGCAAAGCCGATGCCGACAGATTGACCGTTGCCACATCGCCGCTTACTTCCACAGGATTGGCGCCGTACAGCGACAGCTTCACATCACCGCCCAGCGGCGACGCGATAGAACTGCCGGACTGCTCTAACAGCTGCCGTACCAAGCTTTCCGCCGTAAGCCGGCCTTCCGAAAACGCAATGGTATCCGTTACGGAAATCAGGCGATCGCTGTCGTGGCGCGGCAGATAAAACACCACAGGCAGCGTGTATTCCAGCGACGCGTCCCCGATCGGCGCGGCATAACTCGTTTCTATTTCGGGCAGGGCGTAGCTTTCGTCCTCGCGCACCGGAATGCTGTTGCTGACACAGGACGACAGGCACAGCGCAACGCTGAGCACAACCGGCAGGATCAGCACCCGTTTTCGTCTCTTCATGCCAACGCTCCCTCAGGTTCCAAGCATCAGCGCCGTAAGGCGCGTATAGCTGATTTTCCACACATCGTTTTCGCGGATCAGCTGCAGCGGATAGCTTAGCAGCTCGTCATCCGACGCTTGATACAATAGCCGCAGATACACGGTAACCACCGCCGTCTGCCCGTCCAGATACACACTGCCGCCGCTCACCGTAAACACCTCGGGTGCCGGCGCGGAGCTAAGCGCATCCACAAAGGCCGAATAGGTTGGCCTTCCGCTTTGCGCAACGTAGTTATAAAGGCACTGATAATCCTTTTGATACCAGGCATCCATCACCGTTTTCACGGTGGTCTGCGGCGTCAGCAGCAGCGCTTCATCGCGGACGATCGGCTCGCTCAAGCCCACCGATCCGTCCAGAAAATACTCATTGCTTAACCGCAGGCTGGCCTGCACATCGTCCTCCCGGTACACCAGCAGCTGCACGCCCGTATAGGCGTAGCTTTCCGTTATCGAGGCCGCAATGCTCTGCGTAATCAGCTTGCGCAGCAGCGGCGCTTCCGTTTGCCAGTCCTCGTCCGTCTCCCAGTCGTCGGGCACTTCATCCTCCAAAAACGCTTCGTTGAAGGTGACAAACAGCACCCCGTTACGGCTGGAAATGCTATTAAGCTCCGTACCTGCTGGGATGATTCGCCGCAGATCGGCATTGCCCGCGCTGGGCCCGTCAATCAGCGCTTCGAGAATCGCCTGCTCCGGCTGCTGATCCCGGCGCACAGTGATCACGCGGCTTTCCGCCGCCAGCATCGGCTCATCCAGGTAGCGAAAGTACAGTGTTGCCTTGATCTGCGTTACGTTGCTGTCGTCCGCCGATGCCGTATATACCTCCTGCTCCAGCCCCGGCGCTTCGGTCGCCTCATTTTTTACCAGCGGATTCAGCTGGCCGGTGCAACCGCCAAGCAGCAGCATAGCCACTGTTACCAGCGCAAGAAGCAAATACCGCGTGCGATGTTTCATCATGCTTCCCCTCCCTGCTGGCTTAACGGCAGCTCGACGGTGAAGGTCGATCCGTCGCCTTCCTTGCTGTCCACCGTCACATTGCCCGAATGCATCAGCACAAATTGGTGCACAATGGAAAGGCCCAGCCCTGTGCCGCCCGTATCGCGGCTGCGCGCCTTATCCACACGGTAAAAGCGGTCGAAAATATGGGGCTGATCTTCCTTGGGGATGCCTGCGCCGTTATCGGTGATGGTCAGTACGGCATTGCGCCCGGAGCGAATGAGCCGCACGCGGATCAGCCCGCCCTGCGGGGTATACTTGATGGCGTTATCCAATATGTTATACACAACCTGCGTCAGCTTGGCGTAGTCGGCGCGCATTTCGCAGCCATCGGCCAGGTTGACCTTGATTTCCTGGTGCTTTTGCTCCGCTACCACGGACAGGCGCTGCACCACCTCACGCACCACATCGGAAAAGCGGAAGGTTTCAAGCCGCAGACGCATGGCCTTGGTATCCATGCTGACGAGCGTCAGCAGATCGGAAATAATCAGGTTCAGCCGATCGATTTCCATGTTGACATCCGTCAGGAACTCGGTACGGATCTTGGCGTCCATATCGGGTTCGTAGATAATGTTTTCCAATAATATTTTCATGGTGGACAGCGGCGTTTTCAGCTCGTGGCTGGCGTTGGACACGAACTGGTTACGGCTTTTATCCAGCCGCTCCAGCTTTTCGGACATAACATTAAAGGTTTCGGCCAGCTTTTTCAGCTCGCCGCCGCCCTTTACCGGCACGCGCACGGACAGGTCGCCGCGGCCCATCTTCTGGATGCCGCGTGTTAAAAGCTCAATCGGCTTGGTAATGACGCGCGATAAAAACAGCGCAATCACCGTTGCCAGCGCAGCGGCAATGAGGAAATAGATAATCATGCGCCGCTGCAGCTTCACAAGTCCCGCGATCATATCGCCGGCCGAGGCGGAATACAGCAGCACGCCCACTGTTTGCCCGTCCTCGGTCAACGCGGCGCTGGAATAGGTTACCCAGCTGTCGTCAAGCTCCTGGGCGCCGAAATAGGAAAATAGCGACAAGCTCTGGTGCGAGCCTACGCTGTGTACGCCATAGTCAATCGCCTGCAGGCCCAGCAGCACCGAGGCAACCTCCGGCAGCTGAATGCGTTTGCCGTTGAGCTCGCTGTAGCTGTCCGCCTGCACCTTACCGCTTTCGTCCAGCACCATCAGCCGCCCGCCCATTTCTCCGCTGGTTTCCTCCAGCATCGTCTGCAGGGCGGTGGTATCGGCATTGGTAAACAGCGGTGCCACTACCACCGCCAGCTTTTCCGTAGCCGCCTGATCCTGGGTACGCCGATCGTCAAATAAATAATCGCCTACCAAGCCGATCAGCGAAGCGGCTACCGCAAAGTAGCCGACAACAACGACCAGCAGGAAGGCGAGAAGGTATTTCCATCGTATCGACGTAAACGGATTGTTAATCCTTATCCGTAAAATAGTAGCCCACTCCCCACTTGGTGAAGATGAACTCGGGCTGTGCCGGGTTTCGCTCAATTTTCTCGCGCAGCCTGCGGATATGCACATCCACGGTGCGCGCATCGCCGGGATAATCGTACTTCCACACGATTTCCAACATGGCCTCGCGGCTGAATACCTTGCCGCGGTTGGTGACAAACAGCTGCAGGAGATCGAACTCCTTGGCTGTCAGGCGCACTTCCTTGCCACCCAGGGTTACCGCGCGGTTGACGGCGTTGATCTCCATATCATGCACACGGATGGTCTTTTTGCCGTCGTTTTGCTGGGTGGCGTTGGTGCGCCGCATGATGGTTTTGATGCGCGCCTTGACCTCCAAAATGTTAAACGGCTTGGTCATGTAGTCGTCCGCGCCGTATTCCAATCCCAATATTTTATCGATATGCTCGCCTTTGGCCGTCAGCATGATGATGGGCACATTGCTGTGCTCACGGATCCGTTGGCACACCGCGATGCCGTCAAGCTTGGGCAGCATCACATCTAAAAGAATGAAATCATATTTCCCGGCAAAGAACTTTGCCAGCGCCTCTTCGCCGTCCGCCGCCGAATCGGTCTCAAACCCTTCCTGTTCCAGGGAATACTGCAATCCCTTAACAATCAAAGGTTCATCATCAACGAGCAATATCTTCTTTGCCATTGGATTCATCCTTTCAGTTTATCTTCAATCATGGAATCATGAGTAATATTATTGTAAAACGTATACCGGTAAAAATCAAGTAAAACGTAACATTCTTTTTGTAATAATTTTACATGATACTCTATATCGTATCATTGTCGTATTATCTCCACAATATAATGCTCACAGACACCCTATCTGCCATTGATCCCGGGTACAATACAGCCGCGCAGTTGCAAAAGTTGATCTGTTTGGTGTACCCTTTATGTATGTGGAGTTTAAGCATACATGCCGTCTTAATCATTTTAGTGGATTCATAGCGATCCCAAACGTCAGTTGATGCACCGTCACCCGGGGCAATTTTGTGCCGGGATTGTTTCGGCGCTGCAAACACAAAAGAAGAAACGGAGGTACAATCATGAAAATCACGATTGTTGGCACAGGCAACGGAGGAACAACAATCGGAGCGGATCTGGCGCTGAAAGGCCATCAGGTAACCCTGCTCAAGACATCGGATAAGCTGCACAACGAGCACTTCCGGCTGCTGCGGCAGACAAAGCGAACGGAGATTGAAGAAAACGGCAGCATACAAACCGCGGAATTTACGGAGGTTACAACCGACTACGCACAGGCTTTGCAGGGTGCAGAGCTCGTTATTCTTTACGTACAAACCAACTACCATAAGCCTGTTATCGAAAAGCTCGCCCCCTATATACAGGACGGCCAGTGCTTTTTACTGGAGCCCGGGTACCTTTCCACCTGCTATTTTCTGCAGGCCACCCGCAAGAACGTCACGGTGATCGAGGCCGTAAGCTCCCCGATCGACTGCCGCATCGTAGCGCCCGGCAAGGTTCATGTGCTGTTTCGTAACGTCATGAACTCGTTTGGCGTGTATCCCAAGGCACATCATGAACAGGCGATTGCCATGCTCAAGCAGCTGCAATACCCGTTCCGCCTGATGGACAACGTCATCGAAGCCGCGCTGCATAACCCGAATTTGATCGTGCATACCATCGGGGCAATTTTCTCCATCCCGCGCATCGAGTATACCGACGAGCCGTACTGGATGTACAAGGAAGTGTTCACTCCGCATGTGTGGAATATTGTCGAAAGCCTTGATAAGGAGAAAATGGACGTACTGGAGCGCTTCGGCTGCAAGCGGGTGCCCTATGTGGAGGCCTGCAAGCGCCGCAATTCCGAGGATAAAGCGGCGGACGCGAAGGACGTGTTCTTTGACTACGCCGATAACTTTTCTCCCAAAGGCCCCAATGAGCCGGACTCGCGCTTTATCACCGAGGACGTACCGCAGGGCCTTGTGATGCTGGAGGCGCTTGGTTTGGCGCTGAAAATCCCAACACCCACCTGTACTGGTCTGATCAACTGCGCATCGGCGGCGCTCAAACGGGATTTTCGCAAGGAAGGCCGCAACCTTCAACTGCTGGGAACGTCCCATATCCGCCGCATATTTGAAGACGGAAAGCTGCAAGTACAGATCTGCGCGGAATAACGCGCATCAAAAAGCCGCTGAATGTTGAATTCAGCGGCTTTTTGATGCTGCGTTGTGATTATACGAACAGCGATTTGCCCGTCATTTCCTTGGGAACTTCGATGCCCATGCTTGAAAGCATCGTAGGTGCGATATCACAGAGCTTTCCCCCGTCGCGGAGCTTTTTATCCATCATATCGGCGCCTACGGCCACAAACGGCACGGGATTGGTGGTATGCGCGGTGAATGGCTCGCCTGTCTGGGGGTCAACCATCTGGTCGGCATTGCCGTGGTCGGCGGTGATAAACGCGCGGCCGCCGTTGCGCAGGATGGCGCGCACCACGCCCCACATGCAGTCGTCCACAGCCTTTACAGCGGCTACCGCCGCATCCATAATACCGGTGTGGCCTACCATGTCGCAGTTAGCGAAATTAAGGATCATCACGTCGTACTTCTTGGCGTTGATCTCCTGAATGGCCTTGCCTGCCACCTCGTAGGCGCTCATTTCGGGATCCATATCAAACGTCGCCACCTTGGACGACGGCACCAGAATGCGATCCTCGCCCTTATTGGGCACTTCCACGCCGCCGTTGAAGAAGAACGTAACATGCGCGTACTTCTGCGTTTCCGCGATGCGCAGCTGGGTCAGGTTCAGGCTGGCAAGGTATTCACCCAGCGTGTTTTTCATGGTTTCCGGCGGATTGACGACCGCCACCTCGGTAAAGGTAGCGTCGTACTGCGTCATGGTGACAAAGTGCACGGGAAAGAACCCGTTCTTGCGCACAAAACCGTCGAAATCCTGCTTGATAAACGTGCGGGTGATCTGCCGTGCGCGATCCGGACGGAAGTTGAAGAAAATGATCCCGTCCTCCGGCTCGATCACAGCGGTCGGCTTACCGTTCTTGAGCACCACGGTAGGGATGACGAATTCATCATTGCCCTGCTCGCCCAGCGCATAGCTCTGCTCTACGGCCTGTTCGGCGCTTGCGGCGGTCTTGCCCTGCCCCAGCACCATGGCGTCGTACGCCTTTTCCACGCGATCCCACAGGTTATCACGGTCCATGGCCCAGTAGCGGCCCATCACCGTGGCAATCTGCCCTACGCCGATCTCCTTGAGCTTCGCTTCCAGCTCTTTGATATAGCCAAGACCGCTGGTAGGCGGCACATCGCGGCCATCCAGAAAGCAGTGGACGTACA
Organism: Candidatus Limiplasma sp.; assembly: GCA_035399245.1. GTDB lineage: Bacteria > Bacillota > Clostridia > Christensenellales > Aristaeellaceae > CAXXOK01. The sequence continues at coordinate 105 of DAOPIR010000087.1, read as the reverse complement.
CCTTGGTCAGCCCGTACTCCTTGCACATCTTCAGCAGCGCATACAGGTGCGTATTGTGGCTGTGCACACCGCCACAATACGCACCTGAATGCGCTGCTGAAGATG
>DAOPIR010000086.1:0-11788 GCA_035399245.1 Candidatus Limiplasma sp. | reverse complement strand
TGCACGGTGACACAAAGGCCACCAGTCCGCCGAAAAACATGGCCCATAGGGAAAATTGTTCAACACTTGCACTTAACACGCTGCGTCTCCCTTAATTTTTTGGCGTTGCCTGGGTTGCGGCGTCGGATGCGGATGATGCCGGCGATGGGGTTGGCGTTGCTTCCACAACAGTTTCTTCACTGTCGCGCTTTGGCACGCCCATCGCGTCAAATACTGTTGTAAAGGTGTCGTAGTCCAGCATGCTGGCAACGGCATAAAACAGGTATCCGTCCTGATCGATAAAGACGCTCGTAGGATATCCGGGAACCCCGACAAGGTTTGAGATAGCCATGTCCTCATCCTCAACGGTGGTCAATCCCTCCAGTCCGTAGGTGGAAACCACGGATGCCGTGTTATCCGCATCCTCGCCGTTCCACGGATGGACCAGGATCATGACCAGCGAATCGGGATCGTACAGATCATAGATGTCTTTGATATCGGGCATCTCTTCCATACAATACTGGCACCATTCCTCAAAAAAGTTCAGGTAGATCGCCTTGCCTTCATATTGGGTCAGATCAAGCGCTGTGCCCTCAAAATAGTCAAGAACGTAAAAAGATTCACTTTCGTCCTCGGCGGTATCGGATGCCAAAACCGTGGCGGGGAGCAGCATGAAAGCGAAAAGAATACTTAAAATTCGTTTCAATGTTTTGTGCATGGGAAAATCACCTCTTTCGTGAATAGTATACGCGAATATAGCGAGTTTGAAACGCTTTGTTCTTTACGAAATGTAACAAAGCATGGTATAATGCAAATTGTTTTTATGCAACGGATTGCATGAAAACAACACGATATCAGTGGGAGGGATTTACCATGCCTTTGGGAATTTCGAAGAAAGCAGCTAGGATTGCTCCGTCGGCCACACTGGCGTTGAATGCGAAAGTAAACGCCATGAGAGCCGCAGGTGAAAAAGTGGTTAATTTTGCAAGCGGGGAACCTGATTTTGATACGCCCGTAGCCATCCGCGACGCCACAAAAGACGCCTTGGACCACGGAAAAACCCGTTATACTGCCGCGTCCGGCATTCCGGAACTTCGAAAAGCCATCAAAGACAAGCTCCTTAAAGAGAACGGACTGGACTATGATATCAGCCAGATCGTAGTATCCAACGGCGCGAAACATGCGCTTTTTAATACTTTTTTTGCTTTGCTCAACGAGGGCGACGAGGTAATTGTACCCATGCCCTGCTGGGTAAGCTATCCTGAAATGATCAAGATGTGCGGCGGCGTGCCCGTATTTGCCCAGACCTACGAAAAAGATAATTTTGTGCTCAAGGCCAAGGATATCGAAGCCGTGATTACGCCAAAAACCAAGGTGTTTATGCTCACCTCGCCCTCAAATCCCAACGGAAGCTGCTGGAACAGGGAAGAGCTGCAGGCGCTGGCCGACCTCGCCGTGAAATACGATTTTTATGTTATGACCGACGAAATTTACGAGCATCTGCTTTACAATGGGCAAAAGAACATTTCAATCGCCAGCCTCGGTCAGGACATAAAAGACAGGACGATCGTTATCAACGGCGTGAGCAAAACCTACGCAATGACGGGTTTCCGCATCGGCTATGCCGCGGGCCCCAAGGACGTGATGAAGGCGATTGCCGCCTGTCAGAGCCAGGCAACCTCCGCGCCCAACACACCCGCGCAGTATGCGGCGATCAAGGCCCTTACCATGCCGCAGGACTCCGTAGAGAAGATGTGCCAGGCGTATAAGGAGCGGCGTGATGTGCTGGTGGCCGGTCTTAATGCGATTGATGGCATTTCCTGCCTGAAACCGGACGGTGCGTTTTATGTGATGATAAACGTAACGCAGCTGATCGGCAAGCGTAAAGACGGCGTATTGATCGACAGCGATATGACCTTTGCCGACCAATTGCTGGAGCATGAAAAGGTTGCGATTGTACCGGGCACGGCGTTTATGGCACCGGGATTTTGCCGTATGACATATTCTTTGTCCATTGAAGATATCAAAATTGGTTTACAAGCCATCCGAAGGTTTATCGAAAGCCTGACAAAATAAAAAATCCACACTCTTTCCACAATATTTCCTCAACGATCGATATTTGAAAATTCAAACAACACCGCGCTTTCTGCCTGTTACCTTCAGCTTTCCACGCCAGTATGGAGAAAATGATGCCGGTAACCCTTACTATATCCACGTGTTTCCCATAGGTTTTCCACGAAATACCGTTTATAATCTGCCGTTTTCCACATGGAAACAACATATGCGCTTGCAAAAGGAGAGAATCGTATGCTTGAATTTGATCAAAGAAGAAACCAACTGATACAAGCCAAATATCGCTACGATCTGCAGGATGTGGCAGAGCCTAACCTATACCGCGAAATTTACGATTACGACACCATACCGAAAATTACATTCAATAACCGTCTGGTGCCGATTAACATGCCCGATGAAATCTGGATGACCGATACCACCTTCCGTGACGGACAGCAAAGCGTCAGCCCGTTTTCGGTCAAACAGATTGTACACCTGTTCAAACTGCTTGCCCGTTTGGGCGGACCCAACGGGCTGGTGCGGCAAAGCGAGTTTTTCGTGTACACCGATAAGGACCGCGAGGCGTTGGAGCAGTGCCAGGCACTGGGGCTGGAGTTTCCGGAGATTACCACGTGGATACGCGCCAATCCCAAGGATTTTGATCTGGTCAAGGCGATGGGCGTGAAGGAAACCGGCATTCTGGTATCATGCAGCGATTACCACATCTTTAAGAAAATGAAAATGACGCGCGCACAGGCGATGGACCAGTATCTTGGCATTGTAAAGGCGGCCATGGACAAAGGCATCCGGCCACGCTGCCACTTTGAGGATATCACCCGTGCGGATTTCTACGGCTTTGTGCTGCCCTTTGCCGAAAAGCTGAGCGAGCTTTCCCAGGCCAGCGGCATTCCGGTTAAGGTGCGCGCTTGCGACACGATGGGCTACGGCGTCAGCTATCCCGGCGCGGCGCTGCCCCGCAGTGTGCAGGGCATCATTTACGGCCTCAACCACTATGCCAGTATTCCCAGCGAGCTGCTGGAGTGGCATGGGCATAACGATTTTTATAAGGTGGTCAATAACGCGGGTACGGCGTGGCTGTACGGCTGCTCGAGTGTCAACTGCTCGCTGCTGGGCATCGGCGAACGCACGGGCAACTGCCCGCTGGAGGCTATGGCGATCGAGTATCAGGCCCTACGCGGCACCACAGGCGGCATGGACCTGACCGCCGTGGACGAGATCGGCGAATACATGGAAAAGGAAATCGGCATCGAGATCAGCCCGCGGCAGCCGTTTGTCGGCCGGCACTTTAATGTAACCCGCGCGGGGATCCATGCAGACGGCATGCTCAAGGACGAAGAAATTTATAATATTTTCAATACGACCAAAATCCTGCATCGTCCGCCGACAGTATCGGTGGACAGCCACTCGGGACTGGCGGGAGTTGCGCACTGGATGAACGCGTTTTTCCGGCTGAAAGGCCCGCACCGGGTTAACAAGCAGGATGAGATTGTAGCGGCGGTTAAAGAGCAGGTGGACGTCCTCTATGCCAAAGGCCGCAACACTGTGATGGGGGATGAGGAGCTGGAAGTGCTCGTCAGCCAGGCGGATGAGGAGCGCTATTTCAGGCTGCTTCGCCACAAAGGCAAATAATCAATCGCTCCGGTATATTTTCGGCTTTTGAAATGCCACTGTTTCGCTGCCGCTGGTGTGATAGCGTAGGTGGAAGATCGATCTCCAAGGATAGAAATCGCAAACCGCTGCCAAACATAGGTTGGCAGCGGTTTGCATATCGTGGCTTATATGCCGGTTCTGATCCAAATCCGTTTACGAAAAATCGGTATCAAACTGCACTACAAGCTCATACCGGGAATCCAGCTGCTTGGCATAGGCACGCAGCTTTGCCAGCAGCTGATCGGTATCAATCTCGTCATCCGGCAGCAGACAGTCAAACACAAGGTTGATTTGGTGTTCGCCGGGCACTATGCGAAAATCGTGCAGCGACAGGCGCATATCGATGCTTTGCAGATATTGAAGCATCTTGTCGCGCAGGGCGTTGATTTTTGGATCGTTGGTTACGGTAGGATCCATATGGATGCAAACCTCCATACCCAGCTCGTCCTTGAGCTCACGCTCCGCCTGATCGATAATCTCGTGGATCGCAACGATATCATCGGACGCATCAACCTCCGCATGCACCGAGGCAATACAGCGGCCGGGACCGTAATCATGTACGATCAGGTCATGCAATCCATGGATCTCCTTATGGCGCAGCAGGATATTTTTAATATCGCGGATCAGCTGCGGATCCGGCTTGCCGCCCAACAGCCTGTCGATGGTCTCCTTGCATACGTCATACCCTGCCTTAAGCACAAACAGCGCCACCAGTATGCCCATATAGCCGTCGATCTGCCAGCCAAACAGCCACTCCAGCACCATACTGACCACAACCGCGCTGGTGGCGGCCGTGTCGCTGAGGCTGTCCTTAGAGGCGGCAAACAGGGTTTCGGAGTTAATGAGGCGGGCGAGCTTGCGATAGTAGAAATACAGCCACAGCTTCACCAAAATGGCGGCGATCAGCACACAGAGCATCACAATGCTTACGCTCATTGCCTCGGGATGGAAAACGGTCCGGATCCCGTCTGACAGCAGCCGCACGCCCGCGACAACGATCAATGCGCCTACGGCCAGCGCGCCGATATACTCCATCCGTCCGTGCCCGAAGGGATGGGTTTTATCATTGGGCTTTACGGCCATGCGCATCGTAATCAGCGACATCAGCGATCCCGCCGCGTCGGAGAGGTTGTTTACGGCGTCGGCCGTGGCGGCCAGCGAGCCGGAAAGCACACCAACGAGGAATTTCAGCCCCGACAGCAGGATGTTGAGGATAATTCCCGTCACGCTGCCCAGCGTACCGTAGGCCGCGCGGACCTTACGGTTTGTTACATCGTCAGGGTTGTGAATAAACCTGTGTATCAGCCAATGGGTCAAAGGAAACCCTCCAGTATCGGAAACAGTCGGTCGGATAAGGACATGGCAGCATAGTTGCTGCGGAAATACACGGCAGCCGGATACCCTTGGAAAGATCAGAAAAAGACAAGGCTGCCGTCAGGCAGCCTCGTTAATGCTTGAAAAGGATTACGCTTCAGGCTCTTCGGCCGGTGCGTCATCGGCTTTCTCTTCCGTGGCGGCCTTGGCCTTTTTCTTTGCCTTGGGCTTCTCTGCGGGCTCCTCTGCTTCGGCGGGAGCTTCTTCAGCCGCCTCTTCCTTGGCTTCTTCAGGCTTTTCCTGCTTGGCGGCTTCGGCCTCTTCCTCTTTCTGGGCTTCTTCCTCCAGCTGCTTGCCTACGGCTTCAATATCCACCGGCACAATATCCTCAAGGACTTCCGGACCGGCGGGCTTTGCTTCCTTGGCAGGCTTTTGCGGCTCGGCGTCTTCCAGCAGGGCGCGGATGCTCAGGCTGATGCGCTTGGCCTGCGGATCAATGCTTAAAACCTTGACGTTGATCTCATCGCCCACAGATACGGCGTCTTCCACCTTGTCGATGCGCGTGGTAGCGCACTGGCTGATGTGTACCAGGCCGTCTACGCCCGGCTCAAGCTCCACAAAGGCGCCGAACGTGGTGATGCGAACCACCTTGCCGACAACCACGGAGCCTTCCGGATATTTCTGGGGCGCTACATCCCAGGGCTTGGGCTGCATTTGCTTGAGACCCAGCTGAATGCGCTCGCGCTCGTGATCGAGGTTGAGGATTTTGACTTCCACTTCCTGATCGGGGTGCACGATTTCGGACGGATGCTTCACATGCGACCAGCTTAAGTCGGTTACATGGATCAGGCCGTCTACGCCGCCGATGTCTACAAACGCGCCGAAGTCGGTCAGCCTGCGCACGATGCCCTTGATTACGGCGCCTTCCTCCAGCGAAGCCCAAACTTCGGCCTTGCGCGTGGATTCTTCAGCCTTGAGCACAGCCTTGCGGCTGGCGACGATCCTGCGCTTTTGCTCATCCAGCTCGATGATTTTCAGCGTCAGGGTCTGGCCGATAAACTCGCCGATCTTTTCGACGTAACGGTTGGAAAGCTGGGACGCGGGCACAAAGGCACGAATGCCGTCCACATCGCAGATCAGGCCACCCTTGACCACTTCCTTGCCGACGCCTTCCACATATTCGTCTTTCTCAAACTTCTCAACAAGCTTTGCAAAGGCTTTCCGCTTGAGAATGTTGCGCTGGGACAGCAGCACATTGCCGTCACCGTCGTTTACCTTCACGACTTCGACTTCAATTTCGTCGCCCATTTTCACATCCTCGGTGATCAGATCGTCGCGTTTGATCAGCCCGTCGGATTTAAAGCCGATGTTGACGCAGACTTCTTCATCTGTCATCTGCACCACCGTGCCGGTAACCGTCTGGCCGGGGCGGATCTTAACCAGTGTTGCTTCGACATCCGCCATAAAGCTGTTTTCTTCCGTTTCTTCAGCGGGCACTTGTTGATCCATTTGTTCTTTGTCTGTCATGCGTGTGACAACCTCCTTCAGTAACCAATCCGGTGTGCTCGCACCGGCGGTTATTCCAATGATCTCGGAATGAATATCTGCAAAGTCCGGCGGGATATCCTCGATGGACTCTATCAGTAACGTACGGGGACATATCGATTGGCAAGTTTCGAATAACTTGCGGGTATTGGCGCTGTGCCTGCCGCCAATGACAAGCATAGCGTCCACCTGGGCGGCCAGCTCCCGCGCTTCGTTTTGGCGGAGAATGGTGGCCTTGCAGATGGTATCCTCCACCGACAGCTGCGATACCTTGCGCCGGATCACCGGCAGGATAGTCTCCCAGGCTTCGTGGGGGAAGGTGGTCTGCGCTACGGCAAGGGCTTCGTCCATCTCCGGCAGGCTTTGCGCCTGCTTAACGTCGGATACGGTGTATACCTCGCCGCGGCACCAGCCGATGGTCCCCATTACCTCTGGATGGTCGCGCTGACCGACCAGGATGACGGGCTTGCCGTCCGCGGAGTAGCGGTTCACCGTTTGGTGCAGCCGCTCTACAGACGGACAGGTGAGATCCAGCGTTTGGCAGAAAAGCTGATTGAGTTCCGCATAAATCTCCGGCGCCACCCCATGGCTGCGAATGATTACGGTTTGGCCCGCCGCCTGTGCGGGCGTTTCCACCGCGCGGATCCCGCTTTCTTCCAGCTGATGGATTACCTGCGGGTTGTGCACTAATTCCCCGATGGTGAAATGGTGCCAAACTGCCGGGAAGCCTTCATCGCTTCGTTTACCGCACGCTGGACTCCCATGCAGAAGCCGGCGTGTTTTGCCGTACGTATCGGCATGCATAAACCTCCAGACAGATAATCAGTTACTGTATTCGGTTCTATACAAGGGAAATCCTTCTCTATTTTTCAAGAAAATAGAAAAAAACTGTTATTATTTCGATGCTTGTGCGTTTTCCTGTACCATTTTGCGGTAAATTTCGCTGATTCTTTGCAAAACTTCCGCCGCGGTTTCCTTATTGACACCCTTGGCTTTCAGATCGGAAATCGTAAACGGCTCCCCGTAAATGCATCGGATTCGGTGAAACGGCCTCACCTTGCCCTGAATATACGCCGGCAAAATAGGCACTCCGCTCTGGAGCGCGATCATGGCCGTGCCGCCCTCCATATCCTCCATGATACCCTGCTTATAGCGCGTGCCTTCCGGAAAGATACCCAGCACATGGCCATCCTTTAGCACCTTCAGGCTACTGCGCATGGCTTTCATATCGGTATTGAAGCGGTTGACTGGGATCATGCGCAGATGCTTGAAAAAAAACCGCAGCAGAGGGTTTTTAGTCAGCTCCGCTTTGCCCATAAATCGGACCTGCAACTTGCGAATACCGCAGGCGATAATTACGGGATCCAGCATGGACGTATGATTGCCGATCAGAATATACGGGGCATCAAGCTTTGTATATTCACGATGGCAGTACTTAACGGGCATGATCGTGTGGAATACGATGGTGGCCAAAACCACCACAAATGAGTACCAGTGGGATTTACGTTGCGGCTTGGTTTGGGTTTGTGTCATGGTTTAGCCTCCAGCAGGGCAAGTACCTTGTGCACCACCTGGGCTTGCGATAAATCCGACGTGTCGACGATCACGGCGTCGTCCGCAGGGCGCAGGGGATCGATGGCACGGGTGGAATCCTGATGGTCGCGGGCGATGACATCCCGAAGCACCGTATCATAATCCGCCGGTTGGCCCTTGGCGATCAGCTCGTCATAGCGGCGTCTGGCCCGGATTTCGGAAGAGGCGGTAAGATAAATTTTCAGCGTTGCGCCAGGCAGCACCTTGGTGCCGATGTCGCGCCCGTCCAGCACCATAGATTGGGCCTGGGCAAGCTGCTGCTGCATGCGTACCATCAGCCTGCGCACGGCTCCGGTTTTGGAACAGGTAGAGGCGGCAAAGCTGATTTCCGGCGTACGGATACGACCGGTCACATCTTCGCCGTTGACCTCGGTACGCTGGGCGCCGTCTGCAAACGATACCTGAAGCGCGATACGCTCCGCCAGCGCCGAGAGCCCTGCCTCGTCCGCAGGATCGATACCCTCTAAAAGAGCCTGATAGGCAAAGGCACGGTACATCGCGCCCGTGTCCAAATGGAGAATATGCAGCTTTTGGGCAACCTGATCGGCCACGGTGCTTTTACCCGCGCCGCCGGGGCCGTCAATGGCAATGGTAATGTGCTTGTCGGTCATATCGCGCGATGCCCCAATCCGATGCAGATTTCATCCAGATGGCCAAGTCCGACGCCGAAAAACACGGCCACGGCCACATGGTCTTTATACCGGGCAACGCCCACTTTTCCGCCTACGTTCATGCCCAGCGCCTTGGTGGTGATCTGGCTGAGCGCTTCGCGCGCGGCGCCGGCTACGCCGCCTTCTTCCAGGTGGCTTTCGTTGATGATGCCTTCCCGCTTGGCGGCGATAACGGCACGCTCGATAATCTTGATAATCGAGGGAACAAATTCTCCGCCGAAATCCACGGCAGCGGCGGCAATCTCACGGCCGACATAGGATTTTTTGATTTGCATTTCTTCTTCACGCGATCGTGACATGCTCATTTCAATGGCGGCGCGCGCAACGTCGCGGCTTCCCGGAGCTGCGTGATCCAGCATATAAAAAGCTCCTTTCACTAAAGGGCATTCTTTCGAAAATCATTCCCAAAGTGCCGCTGTGTCACGTTTTTCACCCGCTATGTATAAGCAGGTTGGTACTCTGCCGCCTACTTTTGCCTTCCCCTAACGTATGAAAACGGGGGCCTGACAGCCATAAGCGGACTGGGAGTTCCATTTGTGAAGTGTCGGTAAAAACTAGACACTGGCGCACACCCCAGGAACGCTTTACTGTTATTATAGGCGTTCATTTGGCGTGCGTCAAGAGAGATTGACGGCACGTACCCACAAGCGTATACTGCGTAAAGAATGCTGCAAAATGAGGAGTAGAAACGATGACCGGACAAGAAAAATCTCAGGATCGGCAGGGATATCTGGCCATATCGATCTGTATTGTCGGGGTAGCTACCTCTCCGCTTTTTTATAAGCTGGCGTTTGCAACGGGGCTGCACGCGTTTTGGATCAATGTGTTTCGCCTGGCATTTACAACGGTTGCAATGCTCGCCATTGCGTTTATCAATCCCAAAAACAGGCAGGAGATCCTGCATATGCCTAAGCGTGCGTTTTGGATCAGCGCGCTGGGCGGTACGCTGCTGGCGTTTCACCTCAACGGCTGGGCGCTGGCGCTGGTGTATACGGAAACCTTTGCCGCATCCACCATTATCGGCACCTATGTGCTGATGACGGTGCTGTTTGCCTCGCTGTTTTTGAAAGAAAGAACCTCCAAAGGCGCGCTGATGGGCTTGCTGATTGCCACCATCGGCGTGGTGGTGTGCAATTTCGGCGGCAGCGGAACAGGTCGCCTGAGCGGCAACATGTTTGCGCTGTTTGCCGCGATTACCGAAGCGCTGTACGTGCTGTGCGGGCGCAAGGCGCGCGCGGAAATCAGCGCGGTAGCCTATACCACGGTGCTGTATTCGTTCACCCTGTTTTGGATGATCCTTATGGCATTGTTTGTGGATCTGCCTGCCGTTTTGCCCATGGAAGGCGTGTTCTGGGCGGGCATGCTGGCGATCTTCTCAACGTTGCTTGGCCACAGCATGGCGAACGTGGCGCTGAAATACTTCAAAGCCGCCACGGTATCCGCCGTCATGATGTCTGGCGTTATCACAGGGCCGCTGCTTGTGCTGCTGTTTTTACAGGAAAAGCCAACGATGTATACCCTGATCGGCGGCACGGTCATCATTGGCGGATTGTGTTGGTATATGGTTATGGAACGGCGCGAAGCCAGGCGGATTGCGCAGATCACAACGGCGTCGCCGGTAGAATAAAGAGTTACAGGCTTACTTCATCCCAAAGCTCGTCTCCAGTGCCCAGCCGCAGCAGGTGCTTGAAGCCTTTGCTTTTGAGCATGGGCAGTACCTGCGCGTAAGCGCAGTCCAGAGCATCGGCGTTATGACAGTCGGAGGTTAACGTGAGTTCGCCGCCCATTTCGCGCCATGCGTCCAGTAAAAAACCAGCGGGATAGGGGAGCGTGTCGTAACCGCGGGCAATATTGCCGGTGTTGACCTCCAACAGCCTGCAGCCCCGATAAGCGGCCTCAAGCGAAGCCAGCGCTGCGCGGCGGTAGTCGGGATTGTCAGTGTCCAGCCCAATCACCCCGGCGTGCTTTCGCACTACATCGAAATGGCCGATGATATCGGGTTTGTCGGCCTGGATGGAGGCGGCAAGCAAGCGATAGTAAGCTTTCGCCATCTCCACGGCATCACCGTCGAATACTTCGGTTACAAAACGGACCAGTATGTCTTTGGGGCCGTCCACGGCCTCTTTTTTGCCGTCCATTATGTTCGACAGATAGTGCACGGAGCCGATAATGTAATCAAACTGTGCACGATTTTGTTCCTTTTGCGCCTGCGGTACCAAAGCGTCCTGCTCCAGACCGATATAGATCTTCGGCGTAATGCCTTGCTCCCGATGGGTTTTTTGCAGCGCGCGCAGCTCATCATGATAGGCCTGCTGTCCGCAAAATGACATGCTGTAATTCGGATCAAACCCCTGATAGGCATGGCCGGAAAAGCCGAGGCTGACAAAGCCAAGCGCCTGTGCACGGGCAACCATCGCGGGGATATCGGTGCGGCCGTCACAGTAGGTGGTGTGGGTGTGCGCGCAGGAAAGGAAGCTCATTGCATGCGCTCCTGTTTCACCTTGTGGTCCACCACATGGCGCTTGGCAAGCTCGCGCACCAGTTCCTCGTAGGTGATACCCATCTCCGCCATCAGCACCATGCCGTGGTACAGCAGGTCGCCCAGTTCGTAAACGGTTTCTTCTTTATCGTTTTTCGCGGCGGCGATGATAACCTCGGTGGATTCCTCGCCGACCTTTTTAAGAATTTTATCCAAGCCCTTTTCAAAAAGATAGGTGGTATAGCTGCCGCTTTTGGGGCTATCCTTGCGGCCCTGAATCACGTCGTACAGCTCACGGATGGAAAAGGGCGCAAGATCCTCGTCCTCGTACAGTTCCTGAAAAAAGCAGCTTTCCGCGCCCGTATGGCAGGCGGGACCGCTCTTTTTGACCTCCACTACCAGCGCGTCGCCGTCGCAATCTGCGCGCATGGCAACAATCTTTTGCACGTTGCCGCTGGTTTCGCCCTTGCGCCACAGGCACTGG
>DAOPIR010000085.1:0-11874 GCA_035399245.1 Candidatus Limiplasma sp. | reverse complement strand
GCCGCGCCATATTATTCCCATCTTGTGCCCGCGAAAGCCTTGACGTAGCGCTGCTGCTACTGCGGCTTGCGCAAACACAACCTGAAAAAAAGCTAGCGCGCCATCGCACAAACGCTTTAATCAGCGTTTACCTAGGAGAAGCGACGGATAGATCTCCTATAAGCTGGCGGCTGTATTTCCGCTATCCTGTGCCTGCGAAAATTGCCCACAAGGTTTTATCGCCGCCTCACGCCCTTTCCTCTGGCTTGCATGATAAGGACAGAAAAGCGGATATTCATTGAAAAGCAATATCATGCAACGATGAAATCGAACCTGCATCCATACTGTAATAAAAGGCCGCGCATAAAGCGCGGCCTTTAATGATGGGTCAAGGGTGAAGCCCCTGCCGGTTACTCTACTTCGCTGGACAGCGCCTTGGCGGAAGAAGAATAAAGGAGCTGTAAGGTAGCGGGGCCTGCCACGCCGTCGATCTCCAGACCGTTTACATCCTGGAAATTGCGCACGGCGTTGGTGGTTTTTTCATCATAGGTGCCGGTGATCTGGCCGTCGTAGTACTTCAGCTCGTACAGCGTATACTGCAGGCTGCGGACGTCTGAGCCGGTATCGTCGGGGCGCAGGGTGGAATACGAGCCGGTGGCCGAGGTGCTGCCGTAGAGCATGCGCTGCATGGCGGGGCCGGCTGTGCCGGTCACGCGCAGGCCGTTGGCCGCCTGATAGTTTTTCACGGCGGTGGTGGTACCGCTGCCGTAGCTGCCGTCCAGCGATCCGCCGTAGTAGCCCAGCGACGCCAGCGAGGTTTGCAGCGTGGTCACATTGGCGGTCGACGGGCTGTTGGTGGACGACATCGTGGTATAGCCCGTGGAGGTCGCGCTTTCGCCGTAGGTTACCGGATTGGTAGCGGTGGACGAAGACGAGCTGGACGAAGAGCTGGACGACGAGGTGCCCGTGCCCGCGTACAGGAGGTTGAGCGTTTCCTTGCCGGCTACGCCGTCGGGTGTTAAGTCGTTGGCGGTCTGGAATGCGACTACGGCGGCGTAGGTCGCCTGCCCAAAGTCGCCGTCAACCGTGCCGTCGTAATAATTTAGCGCCTTCAGCCGCGTCTGCAGGCCGCGCACGCCGTCGCCTGACATGCCGATGCGCAGCGCACCCAGATAAGCGACCACAGACGACGCCTTGCGCGCCGAGGACGAATACAGCTTCTCCAGCGTATCGGGACCGGCCACGCCGTCCGCCGTCAGGCTGTTGCGGGACTGGAACGAGACCACGGCGGCCTCGGTCGTCTCGGCAAAGATACCATCCGCGGTGCCGGTGAGGTAGCCCAGATAAATCAGGCGGTTTTGCAATATTTTCACCTGGTCGCCGGTGGAACCCAGGCGCAGGTAAATGTTGGTTTTGCCGTTGGTGTAGGTATTGGTGGTGGTGGATGTGGAAGTGGAGGTGGAGGTGGACGTGGACGTACCCGAGGTGTACGACGATTTGGCTACGGCATATTTGCTGAACAGCGCGGACTGCGTTTTCTCGCCCGCGATACCGTCGGCCGTCAGGCTGTTGGCAGTCTGGAAGTCCTTGATGGCCTGCTCGGTAGCGTCGCCGTATTTGCCGTCGGACGAGCCCGTGTAATACCCAAGCTCTTTGAGCTGATCCTGCAGCTGCTTAACCGCAAGGCCCGACGAGCCGTTTTTCAGCACGCTGGTATCCTCGGTGGTGGTGGACGTAGACGGCGTCGCGGTCGCGGTGACGGACGTCGTGGTTGTGGTCGTGGTGGTGGTATCGGTGGTGCCGGTCGTATCGGACGGCACAACCTCGCTGGGCGGATTGGTTGCCGTATCGCTGGAAAAATCCCAGCTGGACCAGTCGATCTGCGAGGCTTCGGTCGGCGTCGGCGTGGCCGTAGGCTCCGGCTCCTCCGTGATAACGATATCAAACTGCTGATCCTCGGTGCCGATGGTCAGCCCGTCGCTGTCGTCCACAACGCGGTCAGGCTCCACATAGCAGCTGGACAGCACAAGCGCAACCACCATCAGCATAACCAGCAGCAACAACTTGCGATAGCGGTTTACGGATTGCTTCACACGATTATTCTTCATCTGAACACTTCCTTATTCAGTGATAGGTGCATCATTTCCCATAATAGGGGATACTTTATTGTACAAGGGATAGAGGCAAATTGCAAGCGAAAAATTAAAATTCCTTCACAAAAAAGACGAAATATCATAATGTTTTATTCCCAGAAACGAAACAAAAGAATATTTGTAAAAATTATCCGCAACGGGAGACGGCTGCGCCCGCATCCGTGCGCCGGAAAAACCGGCTGTTGCCCCGCTGCTTAGGGCAGCTCGTCCGCGTTACGCGTGGCGCCCGCATCCAGCGACAGCGAATACAGCGTAATGCCGCGCACAGGCACACTGGTAATATCTTCTAGCGCGCGGCGATACAGCGCTGCCTGTGCCCCATACAGCGCCCACAGCGCATCGGCGGTCTGTACCCGATCCGTTTTGTAGTCCACCAGCTCCCACTGCCCGTCCCTGAGGTAGCAAAGGTCGATTACACCCTGCACCAGCAGGCCGTTTTCCTCGGGCAGGCGGAGCACAAAGCTCCATTCCCGTTTCACGGTATCCGCCGCCAGCGCTTCCCGCCCCCATGGGCTTGCGAAAAACGCGGCCAGCGACCCGATATCGATCAGATGGAAGGTATCCTCGGTAAACAGCCGCCTGCGAAGGAACGCCTGCAGCTGCTTACGGATTTCCAGCCGCATTTCCTGCGAATGATCCACCAGCTTACGCAGCGGAGCATAGGCGAGCAGGCACAGCGCCTTGTGCGTGGCTACGCCGCGCTGTACGCCGGCGGAACCCGTGTCGGTACCGCGCATAAAGGCAGGCAGGGCGGGCAGATCGGCAATCTGCCGGGGACGGGTGAGCGGCAGCGGCAGGCGCTTGCTGTGCTCGGTCTCCAGCTCGGCAGCATCCTCCGTGTCCGTGTCATACAGCGCGGGCGCTTCTTTTTTGAACTGCTGCCGCGAGCGCACCAGCGCCGTTACGCCCACCTTAAACGGATGATGGTCGCGCGGGATGCACGGGGCAAGCGGATCGGTCTGCGGATCGGGGTTAGGCGGCAGCGACGGTGAAAGCGCGCGTGCTTCCTCGGTCAGCTGTTCCAGGCGGCCGCGCTGCCGATCCAGCGATTCGCGGTCGGTCTGCGGCTTGGCAAACGAGAGCAAATCCTCCGATTCCTCCACAGAATTGTGGGAAACGACGCGAAAACCCCCCGTTTTATGTGGAAAAGGTGTGGAATACGTGGATAACCCGGGGTCGGTCAGGGCGAGGGAATCAAGGTCGGGATCAACGCAGGACACCAGCCAATCCAGCATATGTTTGGCATTTGCCACCGTGTAGGCGGTCGGGCGTGCCGTGGAAAACTGCGGCGCGGGCAGGTAGCCCATCAATATCAGCTCGTCGCGCGCGCGGGTCATGCCCACGTAAAGAACTCGGGCGCGCTCGGCCAGGTTTTCGGCCTTCCGGCGCATCGTGACCGCGGAGGCCAGCAGCGTGCCGCCCTTCACGCGGCGTACTTCATCAATATAGGGCAGCGCCACGCCCAGCTGCTGGTGCAGCCCCAGGTCGGATCCGCCGCTGTGCGCAAAGCCCGCCTCCAGCCCCATCAGGAACACCACGGGGAACTCCAGCCCCTTGGATTTGTGGATGGACATCACGCGTACCACGTCCTCCCGCGGGCTTAACACCGTGGGGCTGACGGATTCCCGCGCGGCGGTAACGGACACGACGGTCTGCAAAAACTGATGCAGGTCGCCCCCGCCGCGCGCTTGAAACTCCACCGCCTTTTCGCACAGCAGCCGCAGGTTGGCCTGCCGCAGCCGGCCATAGGGCTGGCACCCGTAAAACGCGTACAGCCCCGAGCGCGACAGCCATTTCCACAGATATTCGGACAGGGGCAGGCTGCGCAGTAAAAAGCGCTCGTGCTTGAGCGAACGCAGCGCATCCGCACAGCGTGCGGACAGCGCGTCGGCGCCCTGCGCGGCAGCGCGCACGGCGTCCAGATAGCTGCCCTTCGGGGTGCGGATGCGGATCTCGGCCAGCTCCGCGTCGGTCAGGCCGATGGCGGGGCTGCGCAGGCACGCCAGCAGGGAAAGATCGTCGTGGATATTATCCATCAGGCGCAGATGGCACAGCACCTGCGCAATCTCGTCGCTTTGCAGCCCCGCGCCGCTGCCCTCGGCATACACGGGGATGTTGGCCGTGCCCAGCACGCGCACCAGCACATCGTCCACGCCCTTCATGCGCGGGGCGAGGATGGCGATGTCCCGATAGCGCAGGGTGCGCATGCGGTTTTCCTTGCGGTCCAAAAACGGCTGCCCGACACGGGCGCGGATTTCCCGCGCAAGGGCGGCGGCCTGTACACGTGTGCGGTCGGCGGCATTGAGCGGTGTGGTAAACAGGTGCAGCTGCACGGGCGGATCGTTTTGCGTTTCCTGCCCGGGGTACAGCCGCGCGCGGCGGTCGTAGCAGATCTCGGTCACGTCGCGGCGCATAATTTGCCCGAACACACGGTTTACCCCGTCCAGCACCGCGCCGCGCGAGCGGTAGTTGCGGTTAAGGTCGATACGCCGCTGCGGGGCGTCCGCCGCATCGGAAAAGGTTTCCTCCTTTTGCATAAACAGCGTGGGGTCGGCCTGCCGGAACCGGTAGATGGATTGCTTGACGTCGCCGACATAGAAAAATCGCTGGGGGATATTGTTAAAGGTTTCACGATCCGGCGTGTCGGGCGGTGTTTCACGTGAAACATCCTGTTTCACCGCATTGAGAAGCGCCTCCTGCACGCCGGAGATATCCTGATACTCGTCCACAAACACCGCGTCAAACCGCGCGGCGACCGCCTGCCGGATTTCGGGATGCCGCAGGATTGCCAGCGCCATGTGCTCCAGATCGTTGGGATCGAGCACGGAGCGCTGTTTTTTCTTATCCATATAGCGCCGGTGCAGCTCGGCGCATACGCTGCCAAGCCCCAGCAGAGCGGGCTGCATGGCGTTGAGCCGCGCGATGATTACATCCGGCGGCTGGGACAGCAGCGCGCCGACCTGCCCCGCGAGCTTTTTCAAGCCCTCGCGGATGTCCTTGTAGCGGAGATTGATTTCCTTTTCCTCGTCGTCCAGCCCACGCACGACGGGCATCCGATCCAGCGCAAACCGCTGCGCCGCCGCGACGGTAGCCTGCAGGCCATGGGGCAGCTGACGTAACAGCTCGTCCACCGCCGCGCGGTCCGCCCGCATGGCCGGCAGGTATTTCTCGGGGCACAGCGGGTGCTCCGCCAGGGTTTGCAGCTCGCCGGCCAGCGCCTGCGCGCCGTCCAGCAGCACGCGGCAGTCGGCCAGCAGAGTTTCCGCCATCGCGCCGGATTGCAGGTCTGTAAGGGTATAGCGATACGCGGCCAGCGCCGACAGCCAGCCGAACGGGTCGGCCAGCGTCATAATAAAGGGATACAGCTCGCCAAGCATGGCGACGATCCTTTTGTCCTCAAACTTGGCGGTCAGCGCCACTGCCGCCGCGTCGCCCTCCGCGGCCTGTACGTAGAGCTGCTCCATCGCCTCGTCCGTCGCTTCCTGCAGCAGGTTGGAGGCAACGGTGGCGTCCGCAACCGCCGACAGCGGATCCACATCCACAATCTGAAAATACTCCTGCACCAGCGAATGGCAGAAGCTGTGCAGCGTGGAGATGTGCGCCAGCTCCAGCCGCTCGCGCTGGCGGCGGATGTGAATATCCGCGTCACCAACCATGCGCTGCTTCAGCCGCTCGCGCATCTCGGCCGCCGCCGCACGCGTGAACGTGACCACCAGCATGCGGTCGATGCTGATGCCGTCCCGCTCGATCATCGTATAGATTTTTTCGATCAGCACCGCCGTTTTGCCGCTGCCCGCCGCGGCGGACACCAGCAGCTCGCGGTTGCCCGCGTCAATGGCCGATTGCTGCTCGGGTGAAAATTGCATGAAACCCTCCTTTGGAAACGCATAGGGGTTTTACCCCTATGCACCCTGACAAGGGCTGCGCCCTTGACCCTTCATTGACCGCGCATTGCGCGGTCAAATGGGAGGCTCAGGGGCACTGCCCCTGATCAGGGTCTTAGGGGCGGAAGCCCCTAACGCGCCTTTATGATCTCGAGAATCATTTGCGTAACGGTCTCCATTTCGGGGACGCAGGCATACTCCATCACGCCGTGCATGTTGTATACGCCGGTAGGCAGGTTAGGGCAGGGCAGCCCCATATAGGTGAGGCGTGATCCGTCGGTGCCGCCGCGGATGGGCTGGATATCCGGCACCTCGCCCACGGCGCGGATGCCGTCCAGCGCGCGGGAAACAACCTCGGGGTGCTTGTCAATCTCGTCGCGCATATTATAGTAGGTATCGGTCATGGTAACGGTCACGGTGTCCGGCCCGTACTGGCCGTTGATAAACGCGGCGGCTTCGAGCATGCGCGCCTTGCGCGCCTCAAACTTCGCGTGGTCATGGTCGCGGACGATATATTTAAGCGTTGCCTCGATCTCCTCGCCGTGTATGTAGGCCAGGTGATAAAAGCCCTCATGGCCCTCGGTGTGGGAGGGCGTCTCCGCCGGCGGCAGCAGGGCGGCAAACTCGGTGGCGATCAGCGCGGCGTTTTTCATAATGTCCTTTGCCGTGCCCGGGTGGATGCTGACGCCCTTGATATTCACCACGGCGGAGCAGGCATTGAAACACTCATAATTGAGCACGTTTGGCGGGCCGCCGTCCACCGTGTAGGCGAAGTCCGCGCCGAAGGCCTTGACGTCAAAATTATCCACGCCCATGCCGACTTCCTCATCCGGGGTAAAGGCGATGCAGATCTTGCCGTGCCTGATGGACGGATCGGTGAGCAGAATTTCGCACGCGGCCATGATCTCGGCCACGCCGGCCTTGTCGTCGCCGCCCAGCAGCGTGGTGCCGTCGGTCACGATCAGCTCCTGACCGGCCTGCCGCTGCAGGCTTGGAAACGCGGACTCCCGGATCACCACGCCGTTGCCAAGCGCGATATCACCGCCCGCGTACCGGATGCAGCGCGCGTGCACAGGCCCCGTGGCCACCGCCGGCGAGGTATCCACATGCGCGATCAGGCCGATGGCCGGCTGATCGGGCACATTGGCGGGGATGGACGCGTACACGATGCAATGCTCGCAGATGCGCACACCGTCGGCGCCGAGCTCGGTAAGCTCCTTGACCAGCAGCCGTGCCAGATCCCACTGTTTTTCGGTAGACGGGTGCGTGCCGGTGTTTTCATCCGATCCGGTGTCGATCGCCACATAGCGCAAAAACCGTTCCTTGGTCGTCATAGTCATTCTCCTTTTTATTGCCGGCAGGGCGTGCGCCCCGACCGTAAGCATAGTGTTTCACGTGAAACATTACCGCGAGCTGAGCCGCGCGACGCAGTCACGCAGCGGGATACGCGCAAGCTCCATAATGTTGTCGGGCAGCCGGTCGAGCGGAAACCATTTCAGGTCGGTCAGCTCCTCGGCCTGCGGGTGCAGCGTGCCGGTAAAGTCGCTGCACAGGTAGTAAACGCCGATGATGAAGGTCTGGTCGCCGTTGGGATAGGTGTGCTTGCGCTCCGGGCCGGAGTATACGCCGAGCATTTCCAGCTTGCCCAGCGCCAGGCCGGTTTCCTCCAGCACCTCGCGGCGCGCAGTTTCCTCCAGCGTTTCGCCGATTTCCAGGCAGCCGCCGTGATCGGCCCAGGTGCCGTCGTCCTTGCGGCGCTGTAGCAGCAGCTGCCCGTCGCGGTGGATAAATACGCCCGCGCCGACGATCATCAGCATATTGTGCCCAATATCTTTACGAATGGAATCCACATATTCGTTCATGGAAAGCCTCCCGTTTTTTCCCATCATACCACGGTCAAAAAAGGTCGGCAAGGGATTGACAGCGAAACGACAATATGATACATTCATTCTCCTGCGAAAAACAGAAAAAACTGCATGACGGACCCCTTGCGGAGGATAGTATGATCCAACTGGACGGCATCTGCAAAACCTTTCGGGTTGCCAGGCGCAAGAGCGGCTTTAGCCAGGCCGCCAAAGCGCTGGTGAAGCGCACACACGAGGAAATACACGCGCTGGACAACATTTCCTTTTCGGTCAACGACGGGGAGATGGTCGGCTATATCGGGCCTAACGGCGCCGGAAAATCGACCACGATCAAGATCATGTGCGGCGTGCTGACGCCCGACAGCGGCGCCTGCGTGATTGACGGGCGCACCCCGTGGAAGGACCGCATCGCGCATGTGCAGCACATCGGCGTGGTGTTTGGCCAGCGCAGCCAGTTGTGGTGGGACGTGCCCGTGTGCGACAGCTTTGACCTGATCCGCGATATCTACCGCGTGGACAACGCGGCGTACAAGCGCAATCTGGACGAGCTGACGGAGCTGCTCAATCTTTCCGAGATCCTGCAAACGCCGACGCGTACCTTAAGCCTGGGGCAGCGTATGCGCTGCGAGATGGCGGCGTCGCTTTTGCACAATCCGTCCATGCTGTTTTTGGACGAGCCGACCATCGGGCTGGACGCGGTGTCCAAAATCGCGGTGCGGCAGTTTATCAAGCGGCTGAACAGGGAGCGCGGCACCACCGTGATCCTGACCACGCACGACATGCAGGACATCGAGGCACTGACCGAGCGCATTCTCTTAATCGGCAAGGGGCGAATCCTGCTGGATGGCAGCCTGGAGCAGCTGAAAACCCGCGCTTCCGCACAAAAAACGCTGGTGATCGCCTACGCGGGCGACGCGCCGGCCTTATCGCGCGGGATGGCGCTTGCGGAAAGCCGCGAGGGCCGTATGGTGATCACGCTGGATCCCGCCGTGTGCCCCGTGTCGGACGCCATTGCGAGGATCGCCGCGCAGACGGAGGTTACGGACGTATCGGTGGCCGGCATCAGCGCCGAGGAAATGGTGGCCGCGCTGTATCAGGAGTATGAGATATGAAGGCTTACGTATCGGTATTCCGCCTGCGGTTTATCAACTCGCTGCAGTACCGCGCGGCGGCGCTGGCCGGCATCGTGACGCAGTTTGCGTGGGGTTTTATGGAGCTGCTCGCGTTTTCGGCGTTCTACCGCGTCAATCCCGCCGCGTTTCCGATGACGTTTCAGCAGACGGTGAACTACATCTGGCTGCAGCAGGCGTTTTTGGCGATGTTCATGATGTGGTACTTCGATTTTGAAATCTTCGGGGCGATCACCTCGGGCTCCATCGCCTACGAAATGGTGCGCCCGCTGAATTTGTACGGCCGCTGGTTCAGCCAGTCTGCCGGCACGCGGATGGCGAAATGCCTGCTGCGCTGCCCGCTGGTGCTGGCGGTGGCGCTGGTGATCCCCGGGCCGCTGCGCATGTCGCTGCCGCCGAGCGCGGGGCAGTTCGCCCTGTTTGTGCTGTCCGCAGCACTGGCGCTGGGCGTGGTGGTTTCGTTTTCGATGCTGATTTACATCAGCGCGTTTTTCACGCTGTCGCCCGCAGGTGTGCGGGTGATCACCGCGGCGGCGGTGGATTTTCTGGCCGGCGGCGTGGTGCCGCTGCCGTTTTTCCCCGATAAGCTGCGCGCGGTGGCGGAGCTGCTGCCGTTTGCGTCCATGCAGAATATGCCGCTAAGGATTTACTCGGGCAACATCGCGGGCACGGCGGCGCTGGAGGGCATCGCGCTGCAGGCATTCTGGCTGGCGGTGCTGATGGTGCTGGGGCGGCTGTGGATGCGCAGGGCGCTTAAAAAAGTAGTCGTGCAGGGAGGCTGAACATGAAGCTGTATATAAAATATCTGGCAATACACATCAAAAGCCAGATGCAGTACAAGGTTTCGTTTTACCTGATGATGGCGGGGTACTTTGTGGTATCGTTTTCCATGCTGCTGGGCGTGTACTTCATGATGAGCCGCTTCAACACCGTGGACGGTTTCACCTTTGAGGAGGTGTTGATTGGCGCCGCGGTAACGATGGCGGGCTTTGCCATCGGCGAGGGTGTGGCGCGCGCGTTTGACATGTTTCCGGTGGTGATATCAAACGGCGAGTTTGACCGCATGCTGGTGCGCCCGCGCGGGCTGATCTTCCAGGTGATGGCGGCCAAGCTGGAGCTGAGCCGCCTGGGTTACATCGCGCAGGCGGCCGTGGTGCTGTGTTACGCCGTTCCCGCCAGCGGCATCGTGTGGACGGCGGACAAAATTATCACCCTCATCCTGATGATCGTGTGCGGCGGTACCGTGTTCTGCTGTCTGTTCCTGATCTACGCCGCGCTCTCGTTTTTCACCATCGAGGGCCTGGAGTTTATGAACGTGTTCACCGACGGCGGGCGCGAGTTCGGCCGGTACCCGTTTTCCATCTACGGCAAGGAAGTGCTGAAGATCCTCACCTACGTCGTGCCGATGGCGCTGTTCCAGTACTACCCGCTGCTCTATTTAATCGGAAGGGAAACCGGCAGGTTTTATATGTTTCTCCCGCTTTTAAGCCTGCTGTTTGTGTTTCCGGCGTACGGCCTGTGGCGGCTGGGGCTTAGGAATTACAAATCGACCGGGTCTTGATGTTTCACGTGAAACATTGAAAATGCAAAACGAAAACAGTCTGGCAGGGCTGTTTTTGCTTATTGCGGCCCATTCGTGGTATAATAAGCTTTCAAACATTGGACTCCGGGAGGGACGGAACTATGCCAGCAATCGCCTGTAACAGGGATTCGATCAAGCAAGCCATTGTCGGAAAGCTGCTGCGATATTACGGCGTGACCGTGGAAAGCGCCACGACGCACCAGCTGTATAAAGCCACCGCAACTACCATCCGCGACCAGATTATGCAGCTGTGGATGGAAAGCAAGAAAAAGGTGGCGGACGAACAGGAAAAACAACTGTATTACCTCTCCATCGAGTTTTTGATGGGGCGGTCGATGAACCAGAACCTGATCAACATGTGCGCGCAGGACGCCTACCGCAGCGCGCTCAAGGACCTCGGGATTGACATCCTGAGCCTGATGGAGGAGGAGCCGGAGCCGGCTTTAGGCAACGGCGGGCTGGGGCGGTTGGCCGCGGGCTTTTTGGACAGCCTGTCCACGATGGGCATCCCGTCCACCGGCTGCACCATCCGCTACGAGTACGGGCTGTTCCGCCAGAAGATCGTGGACGGCCAGCAGGTAGAGCTGCCGGATCCCTGGCTGCAGGACGGAAACGTGTGGGAGATCCCCGTGACCGAGGATATCTGCCAGGTGCAGTTCGGCGGTGACGTAAAGGAATACGAGACCAATGGCCGGCGCTATTTTGCGCTGGAAAACGCCTATACCATTGACGCCGTACCCTACGATATGCCCGTGGTGGGCTATCAGTCGGGCACGGTGAACACGCTTAGGACATGGTCGGCACGCAGCCGCGAAACCTTTGACCTGCATACCTTCGGGCGCGGCGAGTACGACAAGGCCATGGATGAAATGCGCATGGCGGAGGTCATCAACAAGGTGCTCTACCCCGAGGACAGCCACTGGGAGGGCAAGATGCTGCGCATGAAGCAGCAGTATTTCTTCACGTCCGCCACGGTGCAGACGGCGCTTAAAAAGTTCAAGCGCAGCTATGGCAACGATTTCAGCCGCCTGCCG
The DNA here is from genome assembly GCA_035399245.1 of Candidatus Limiplasma sp. Lineage (GTDB taxonomy): Bacteria > Bacillota > Clostridia > Christensenellales > Aristaeellaceae > CAXXOK01. The sequence goes on along the minus strand of DAOPIR010000085.1, from coordinate 247 downwards.
GAAAAAGTGGTCTTCCACATCAACGACACGCACCCCGGGCTTGCCATTCCGGAGCTTTTGCGCCTGCTGATCGATCAGGAGGGCCTCGGCTGGGACGAGGCGGTAAGCATTGCGCACCGCTGCTTTGCCTACACCAACCATACCGTGATGCAGGAGGCGCTGGAGCGCTGGCCGCAGGATATGATGAAGCAAACCCTCCCGCGCATCTATATGCTGCTGGAGGAAATGAACCGCCGCCTGTGTGAGG
>DAOPIR010000084.1:0-11996 GCA_035399245.1 Candidatus Limiplasma sp. | reverse complement strand
AAGCTGTGCTCGTAGCCAGCGGTGTTGACGAACAGGAAGCCACCGATGCCATTCTCGCGGCGATTGAAAAGCATCAGGTTAACGAAGGCGACCCCATTTAACCGTTTCCGCAGGCAAAATTTAACAGTGCCTACAATGCATGTTTTACGGCACAGTGCCGCAGGGCTTTGGTAGGGAGCCCTGGTTTTTGTATCCCGCAGTTGATAAATCCGGCGGAAAACGATATGATATTCACGGATGATAAACAGGGAGGTGCCCGCATGTTTTGCCATGATTCCCATTCACCGGAGTATCGCAGCCCCATCGGAGCCATAGCCTGCGGCGGTACACTTGCGCTGCGCTTTTTTTGCAGCGAAATGTATGCCGTCACGGTACGCACATGGGATGGCGCAGAGCACTGTATCCCCATGACCCCTATCGGCAGCGGCCTGTACGAGGCCACGCTTACCGCGCCGCAGCTGCCCATGCTGTTTTGGTACGATTTTATCATCCATACCCCCCAGGGCGATGTGCGCTACGGCAATGCGGATGACGGTCTCGGCGGCGAAGGCCATGTGGTGTACGACACGCTGCACGCCTTTCAGGTAACCGTGTTCGACCTTACCTACGAAACCCCCGAATTTATGCACGAAGGCATCCTTTATCAGATATTTCCCGACCGTTTTTATCGCGGCCATGCCAAGATTACACCCGCGCAGCAAAAAAAGATCGACGCCGCGCACCCCGAAGCGACCTTTCACAAAAAATGGAACGAGGCGCCTGCGCTGGATATCGATCCCGAAAACGGAGATAACCGCGCGCTGGATTTCTTCGGCGGCACGCTGCAGGGCATCGAGGAAAAGCTCCCGTACCTGCATGATCTGGGCGTAACGGTATTGTATATCAATCCCATCGTGCGCGCGCGCACCAACCACCGCTACGATACGGGCGATTACCACAAGGTGGATCCCGTGCTTGGCAGCATGCACAATTTCAAAACCCTGACAAAGAAAGCCGAAGCGCTGGGTATGCGTGTGATACTGGACGGTGTGTTCAGCCACACGGGTGCGGACAGCGTATATTTCAACCGCTTCGGCAACTATAAGGGCAAGGGCGCCTACCAGAGCAAGCAATCCCGTTATGCCTCATGGTATCATTTTGACGAGTTTCCCGATCACTACAACACCTGGTGGGGCTTTGGCACACTGCCGGCGGTGGATAAGGAGCAGCCGGATTACCAGTATTTTCTGCTCAATCAGGACAACGGCGTGCTCCCCTACTGGATGCAGCGCGGCGCGGCGGGCTGGCGGCTGGATGTGGCTGACGAGCTGCCGATGCTGTTGCTGCGCAAGATGCGCTATGCCGTGAAGCGGGCCAAAGAAGACGGCGTGCTGATCGGCGAGGTTTGGGAGGACGCATCCAATAAAATCAGCTACGGCCAGCTGCGCTCCTATTGTCTGGGCGACACGCTGGACAGCGTGATGAACTATCCGCTGCGCCGCGCCGTGATTGACTTTTTCATCGGCCGGATCGACGCACACGCACTGGCGCGGCTGATCCTGCACCAGCGCGAGGTGTACCCCGTGCCCTTCCACTACAGCCTGATGAACCTGCTTTCCAGCCATGACCGCGTGCGTGCGCTCAACGCCTTTGCGGGTTACGACATGGAGGGCATCCGCCAAATGGCGCGTGAGGAAGCGCAGTACATTAAGCTGAGCAAGGAGCAGCTGGCGCTGTCCAAGGCGCGTTATCTGGAGGCGCTTAAGCTGCTGTGCGCGCTGCCGGGCATTCCCTCGGTATACTACGGTGACGAAATCGGCATGCAGGGCATGGCCGACCCGTGGAACCGCGCGCCTATGGCATGGAACAGCGCGGATAAGGCGTTTTGCTCCGCTGTGCAGCGCCTGCTGCAAGCGCGCAGGCAAAGCCCGCTGCTGCAAACAGGCTATCTGGATGTCAAGGTCACCGGCGCCGATACGCTCATCATTCGCCGCATCGCCAAGGACGGGCTGGATGCGTTTGGCAATCCGCTGAACGATTCCGACGCGGAGATCTCCATTACACGGCAGCTGCTGCCGTTTTCATCCAGAGGATAAGGCATGAAGTTTTCTTCCCTGCAGCTGAAAAACTTCCGGAATTACGCTTCGCTGGATTTAAAACCCAGCGAAGGCATTACCGTGCTCTACGGTGCCAACGGATCCGGCAAGACCAACCTGCTGGAAAGCATGCATCTGCTTTCCGTAGGGCGCAGCCACCGCACCTCCACCGACCGCGAAATGATCGCACAGGGCGAGGATGTGGCGTTTATCCGCGCGCAGACCCAGCGGCTGGACGGCAAGCATGAGCTGGAGGTGCGTCTGTACCCGCTGCAAAGGCCGCAAAAGCGCGTGCTGATCCACGGTAAGCCGGCCGAGCGTATTGCGGATATGATGGGCCATGCCACCACCGTGATGTTTGCGCCCGAGGATCTGCGCATCGTACGCGACGGGCCTGCGGCGCGCCGCCGCTTTATCGATATGCAATTAAGTCAAATTCGCCCCAGCTATCTGAAAGCCCTGCGGCGCTATTTAAGCACGCTGGAAAGCCGCAATGCGCTGCTTAAGTCGCAAAAAGCAAAGCCGACGGATGATTTCGACCGCCAGCTGGATGCGTGGGACGAGCAGCTGGCCGGCGCCGCCGTATATGTGGTAGAGCCGCGCCGCTGGTTTTTGGAAGAGCTGTCCGCGCGCGCCGCACAGCAGTATCAGGCCATTGCGGAGGACCGGGACGAGGTGTTCACGCTGCGCTACACCGGCCCGCTGGCCACCACGCCGACCCCCTATCGGGATATGCTGGCCGCGCTCAAGCGCAGCCGCTCCGAGGACGTAAGGCGGCTGTTTACCACCTTCGGCCCGCACCGTGACGATCTGTCGCTGCTGCTGTCCGGCAAGGATCTGCGTGCGTTCGGCAGTCAGGGGCAGGTGCGCACGGCGGTGCTGAGCATGAAGCTTGGCGAAATACAGCTAATTGAAAACGAAATGGGCGAGCTGCCGACGCTGCTGCTGGACGACGTGTTTTCCGAGCTCGATCACCAGCGCCGCAACGCGCTTTTGCAGTCCACCAAGGGCGTGCAGACCTTTATAACCTGTACCGACAAGTCCGACGCCGCGGGCGCGCAGGCCGACGCCTTTTACCGCGTGGCAACCGACGATAACGGAAAAGCGAGCCTCACCCTGACAAAGTAAGGAGTGTGCTTATGTTTACGGTTCATGAAAACACGTTATCCGCAGCAGAATATATCGATCTTTATGCCTCCGTCGGCTGGACGCCGCCGCTGCCCAAGCAAGTGGAAACTGCGCTGCAGCATTCCGATTTTACCGTATGCGTTTGGGATAATGACAGGCCCATCGGCATGGGCCGGATCATCGGCGACGGAGCGATATCCTATTTTGTCAAAGATGTAGCCGTCCGCCCCGAATATCAGGGACGGGGCGCGGGACGGCTGATGATGAACGCCATCCTCGGGTATGTTCGCAAAACCGTGCCCGCCGGCTACCACGTCTGCCTGGAATTGATCTCCAGCCAGGGCATGGAGCCGTTTTACGAAGCCTTCGGCTTCGGCAAAAAACCGGGCAACGGCATGGGCCATGGCATGATGGCGCTTGTAATCGGTGAAAAGCCGATGCCGCTGCAGCAGCAATAAACGGCGGGTGACGCCCGCTGTTGTTATACCGAATCCGGTTTTTTAATGGGTTCGTGTACGACTACGGCGTCCGCGTCGTAGCGCTTGTCCAATACATGGCTGGCCTTGCGGTTGGCCACGGTGTCAAAGATGATCGAAAAATCATAGTCCGGCGGGTACAGCTCTGCCGCCGCCACACGCAGCTGCAGGCGCGTGTGTTTGATAACGCGCTTTTCTCCCTTGACCTGAATAATCACATCACCGTTTTCATCTGACGGCCGGTACACAATGCCCTGCTCTTTTTGCGGCAGTACAACCACGCTGTCGCCCATGGTAAAGCGCTGTTCCTGCGGCTTATGCACCGCCTGTGCTCGCAGAAGGCGGCTTTTAGGTGCTTTCATCCCGGGTATGGCGTTTTCTTCGGCGCTTTCCGCCCCGTCATACACCGCCCGATGTGCCCGCTTAAGCAGCGGCTCGGCCAGCCCCAGCCGGCCGGCAATCTGCAATGCGCAGCTTTTGCCGGTTTTACCCATCTCCAGCCGATACAGCGGAGCAAGCGTCTGCGGATCAAACGCCATACGTGCGCGCAGCACATGCTCCGCCGTTTTGGCGTAGGTCTTGATCTGCGGATAATGCGTGGTGACCATAAACATGCACCCGCGTAGGCGCAGCTCCTCCAGCACCGCGATACCGATGCCCATGCCCTCGGCCGGATCGGTGCCGCTGCCCAGCTCGTCCAGCAGCACAAGGCTGTCGCGGCTGGCACGCCGCAGAATATGGATGACATTGGTCATGTGGCCGGAGAAGGTGGACAGGTTTTGTGAAATATTCTGGCTGTCGCCGATATCGCACCAGATATCGTCCTGCATGGCAATATAACTGCCCTCTCCGCAGGGAATGTGCAGCCCGCACTGCGCCATCAGCGACAATAGCCCGACGGTTTTGATCGCCACGGTTTTGCCTCCGGTATTGGGGCCGGTGATGATTACGCCGCGGTCGCCATCCGCCAGCGTCAGGTTTAGCGGCACACAGGCGGCTTTATCCAGCAGCGGATGCCGGCCGTCGTGGATCACCAGCCTGCGCCGGGTACCGATTTCCACCGGCTGTGCGTCCATCGCCGCCGATAGCTTGGCCTTGGCAAACAGCACGTCGAGATCCTCCATCAGCTTCATGTTGCCACGGATGGATTGCGCATCCTCAGCTACTTGCGCGCTCAGCGTATAGAGCACACGGCGGATTTCCTCATCCTCACGGATGCAGATGTCCGACAGCTCGTCCCGCAGTGACGCGATCACAGCGGGCTCGATAAACACGGTGGAGCCGGACGCGGAGGTATCCACCACCGTGCCGCCGACCTGCTTTTGAAACTTGCGCTGTACGGGCAGCACGTAATGCCCGCCGCGGTTGGTGATATAGCCGTCGATGAGGTATTGCTTATGGCTGTGCAGAAACTGATTGAGCTTGTCCTTGATTTTTGCTTCCATAATGATCTTTTTGCGCCGCAGGTCGCGCAGCTGGGCACTGGCTTCGTCGCGGACCTCGTCTTCCAATATGCAGCGGCCGATCTCCGATTGCAGCTCGGGCAGCAGGCGAACGCTGCTGCCATAGCTTGCCAGCGTGGCGTCCTGTACGGCAATACGCCCCAGGTAGCCCGTCATCCGCTTGCAGGCGGCGGCAAATATCGCAATTCCGTTTAGCTGCTCGGGCGAAAGCATGGTGCCGATGCCGGCCAGCGTTATGCTCTCGTCGAGATGCTCCATCATCGGCAGCGGCGGCGCGCCAAAAGCGTCCAGCACGCGGCGCGCGGCGGTGGTTTCCAGCATACGCGCTATGCAGATGCGTTCATCTAAAACCGGTGCAAGCTGTGCAAGCCGCTGCTTGGCAGCCTCGGATACGGCGTGGGCTTTCAGCTGTGTTAAAATTGCGGGGAACTCCAACGTTTCATAATAGGGATTCATGGCTTTTCTCTCCTCATGATTTCAATGCATGAGCAGATTTGCGGGCGTTTTTGAAACACGAAAACAAAATAAACATAGCGTATGCTATGCCCACAGAACCCTATCCAGGCGCCGTCGGCTATCGTTCCGTATCAAAAAGGGTATACCAAAACACGATCATGCGGTCGTTTTGCCTTGCGTACATCCTTTGCCCTTTACAGAACCGATAACAAAAAGGCACCTCCAATAACTTTGATACGGTTAGTATACCGTATGGCTGAACAACGGTCAAGCCCGTTCCCTAAAATCAGGGTTGACAGGCTTCCGCGTGCGTGCTATGCTGATTGCAATCATCGGATGACGCGAAACGCGCCGCTCCCGAGTACTGCCAAAGAGATTGCTGCCACCGGCTGAAAACAGCAAGCAGGGTAAGGAGAATGGACACCATTCGCCGACGGTGCGCCTGACCCGCGATACAGGGTTATCAAAGCGGAAGCGAGCACAGCTCGCCTCAAGCAGGGTGGAACCACGAACGATCTTCGTCCGTCCCCGCAGTGTATGCGGGGGCGGCTTTTATTATGAAGGAGGATATAAACATGAAGCTCACGATGTTTGGTAAGGACTACGAAGTTGCCAAGGGTTCTTCGGCGGGCGAACTGCTCAAAGCCGAGTATGCCGACGATTTCAAAAGCTATCTGGCGGTCAAGCTGGAGGACGGATCGGTGATCGATCTGTTCACCCCGCTGGAAAACGACGCTGTGGTTACCCCCGTTACCTTTGCCGACGAAGAGGGTAAAAAGGTGTTTCGCCACTCCTGCGCCCATTTGCTCAGTATGGCGGTGCTCACGCTGTATCCCGAGGCGAAGCTTGCCATCGGCCCCGCCATTGAAAACGGCTTCTACTACGATTTTGATATAGATCCGCCCTTTACACCGGAGGATCTGCCCGCCATCGAAAAGGCAATGGACAAGCTGATGCGCCAGTCCATGCGTCCCAAGCGCTTCACCCTGCCGCGCGACAAGGCAATCGCGTTGATGAAAGAGCAAAAAGCGCCCTACAAAGTGGAACTGATTGAGGATCTGCCGGAGGACGCCGAGCTTTCCTTCTACCAGATGGGCGACTTCATCGACCTGTGCGCAGGGCCGCACCTGCCCAGCCTCAACTACCTCAAGGCCTTCAAGCTCACCTCCATCGCGGGGGCATACTGGCGCGGCGATGAGCACAACAAGATGCTGTGCCGCATCTACGGCACCTGCTTCCCCACCAAGGCGGAGCTGGCCGAGCACCTGACGATGCTGGAGGAAGCCAAGAAGCGCGACCACCGCAAGCTCGGCCGCGAGCTGGACTTGTTTGACCTGCGCGACGAGGGCCCCGGCTTCCCGTTCTTTTATCCCAAGGGCATGGTGCTCAGGAACATTCTGGAGGATTACTGGCGGCAGATTCACCGCCGTGCGGGCTACGAAGAGATTAAAACCCCGATGATGCTCAACCGCGACCTGTGGGAGCGCAGCGGGCACTGGGACCATTACAAGGAAAACATGTACACCACCAAGATCGACGATACGGACTTCGCCATCAAACCCATGAACTGCCCGGGCGGTATGCTGGTGTATCAGCGCAGGCTGTGGAGCTACCGCGATCTGCCGCTGCGCAGCGGCGAGCTGGGACTGGTGCACCGTCATGAAAAGAGCGGCGCGCTGCACGGGCTGATGCGCGTCAGGTGCTTCACGCAGGACGACGCCCACATTTTCATGACGCCGGAGCAGATCAAAGACGAGATCAAGGGCGTGTATAACCTGATCGACGAAGTGTACACGCTGTTCGGCTTCCCCTATAAGGTAGAACTCTCCACCAAGCCAGACAACGCCATCGGCACCGACGAAATGTGGGAGCTTGCCACCGCCGGCCTGCAGGGTGCGCTGGACGAGCTGGGCGTGCCTTACACCGTCAACGAGGGCGACGGCGCGTTTTACGGCCCCAAGATCGACTTCCACCTGCGCGACTGCATCGGGCGCACCTGGCAGTGCGGTACCATCCAGTTGGACATGAACCTGCCGGAGCGCTTTGACCTTATCTATACCGGTGCGGACGGCGAAAAGCATCGACCCGTGATGATCCACCGCGTGGTGTACGGATCGCTGGAGCGGTTTATCGGCATCCTGACCGAGCAATTCGGCGGCGCGTTCCCCACATGGCTGGCGCCGGTACAGGTGAAGATCATGACGATTACCAACCGCAGCGACGACGCGGCCAAGGAGCTGCAAAGCCTGCTGCTCCAGCAGGATCTCCGGCCGGAGCTTGACCTGCGCAATGAAAAGATCGGCTTTAAGGTACGCGAAGCACAGATGCAGAAGATCCCCTACATGTTCGTGCTGGGCGACCGCGAGGCTGAAGCCAAGACCGTGACCATCCGCAACCGCAAGGGCGAGAACATGGGCACCGTGCCGTTTGCCCAAGCCGTAGCCATGGTCAAGAAGCTCAACGACGATAAGACCATCGACTGATCTATCCCCACAATACATAATACGGAGCCGCCACAGCATTTGCCTGTGGCGGCTCTTTATTATTGCCCGCTGTTAGCTTGCCATAGAAGGTGAAGCTAGCAGCGGGCAAACGACAGCGCAAGCAGAAAGGACTGCTGCGGCATTGAAGCCGCGGCAGTCCCCTATTACTTATTCCAAGGGAACAAGCGAGGTTTCTACATCAGAGAATCATTCGCCGTAAGCGGCATTGTACTTCTCAGCACGCTCGTCAATGATCGCCTGTCCGCCTGCATCCAGGTATTCCTGCATGCCGGCATCCCACACGGCATCAAATTCTTCTACAGAAGCGTTGATGGCGGTGTTCAGGGTTTCGTCGCGCTTGGTTTCCAGCACTTCGGATACGCCTTCTTCAGCCTCGACAGAACCAAGGTTGATGTTGGCAAACGAAATACCGTTGTTCATCGCCATGTTCCATGCGAGCTCAACATAGTAGGAATCAACGCCGGCATAGCTGAGCGCCTTCGTCTGGGCGTTCAGGGTTGCGTCGCCCTGATCCAAACCGTTTATGATCATGGTCGTGTCGATGTTGTTGGAGGACTCACGCGTGTAGTATCCGGGATCCGGTGTAACGATGGTTCGCACGCCGTCGGCATTATACTCAAAGTCAATGCCTTCTTCGCCGAACTGCAAGTACATACGGTTCTCAAGCTTCGCCATCCAGTTGAGGTAGAGCAGCGAGGCCAGAGGCTCGTCGTTGGTGGAGGGGAAGAAGATGTAAATGCCGTTGGAGCTGTAAAGCACCTTTTTGGTCAGACCGGCATCGTTCTGGAACGGATCGATCGCGATGAACTTCGCATCTTCGCCCTGCTGTTCGGTCAGCATGTTGTAAATGCTCTCGTCGCCGCCGGTGAAGGGATAGTCCCAGTTGTCTTCAAACGCGCCAACGAAACCGGCCTTGATCAGGTTATCTACAGCGGAGTCGCCCATCTTGTACAGGGAAAAGTCTTCCAGAATTAAGCCTTCGTTGTACCATTTGTTCAACAGGCGCGCGCCTTCCTTAACGCCCGGGAAAAGGAATTGACGGCTGTCATAGCCATAGATGTAATTGGTTTTGTCATTCATGTCCGCATCGGCCACGCAGGATACGAGAATGTTGTTGGCGCGCCAGCTGACATCTTCCGTCAGCGCGAAGGGAACCATCATATCGGCGTCGTCGCCCAGCAGGAGCTCTGCATTGTCTTTGAAGGCGATCAGCATCGCTTCAAATTCTTCCGTGGTGGTGGGAGCTTCCATGCCAAGCTTGTCCAGCCAGTCGGCACGCACGAAGGTATTGATACGGCTGGTTTCAATACGCACGGCGGGGATGGCATAGATCGTGCCTTCGACAGGATCCAGCTTCCAGGTCAGGTTGGTGCCGAAGAAGTCGACCATATCCGTCAGATATTCGCCGTATTCCTCAAGCAGCGGAGCCAGGTCCAGAACAGCATCCTGTTTGAAGTAGGTCTCGATGGTGCCGTCGGAGTAGGTGTAGCTCACGTCGCACGCTGTTCCGGCTGCCAGGTAAGTGGGCAGGTTGTCGCTCTCGGTCCAACGCGGGGTGGTAACGAATTCGACATCAATATTATATTGCTCCAGCATGCTCTGCTTGATGAAGTCAATAAACACATTGTTGTCAACGTCCCAGCCTTCGGTATCACGGTCAAAGTGCGCAACCGTAATGGTACGGGTTTCGGTGAATTTGCCGTCCACAAAGCCTGCATCTTCAGCCAGTGCGAGCGGAGCCATAACCGAAACCAACAGCATGGTGGTCACGAGTATCGCAAGTAGTTTTTTCATGGGGTACCCTCCTTTTAATTTTTACCATAAACACTGCCTGTACCAGGCGTGTTGGGTATCTAGTTCAGCCCTTCATCGCGCCCAGCGTTACACCCGCGATAAAGTAACGCTGCAGCCAGGGATAGATCATCAGAATCGGAATGGTGGCAAACATGACAGCCGCCGCTTTCAATGCATCCGATGCACCGGGGGTGGAGAAACCCTCCTGCGTCGCGGCATCCAGGCTCTCCTTGCTCTGGATGATATTGTAAAGCAGCAGCTGAATGGGATAGTACGTTTTATTCTGCGGCATAAACATCAAGGCGTCGGAGTAGCCGTTCCACCGGCCCACCGCATAGAACAGCGACAGCGTAGCCAGCACGGACGTGGACAGCGGCAGATAGATCGATATCAGGGTTCGCACGGGGTTTGCGCCGTCGATCTCGGCTGATTCACGCAAGCTGTCGGGAATGTTTTGCAGGAACGTGCGCATGATAATCATGTTGAAAACACTGATGCAATACGGAAAGATCAGCACCGTCGGGGAATTGATCATCCCCAGCGACTTGAACAGCAGGTAATTGGGAATGGTACCGGCGTTAAAGTACATGGTCAGCATGATAAAGCCGTTGATGAATTTACGTCCTCTGAGCTTTTCGAAAATCAGCGGATAAGCGCACAGTGTGGTCATCGTCATGGATAATATCGTGCAGCCGATTGTAAGCATCGCCGTCCACAGCAGCGCCCAGGTATAGGTCGTGTCCGTCAATACTAACGTATACGCCGTAAAGTCGATATCGACCGGCCAAAGATAAACATCACTGCGGATCAGCGCCTGCGGCGAGCTGAAGGAGCGGACGAACACATTCCAAACCGGCAGGAAGAAAACGAGGATCATGATGACGCAGAGAAATACAACGAGATAATCTCCCCACTTGGAGTGCTTTGACTTAATCATTCACTCCACCCCCTACCACAGTCCGCGTTCGCCAAGGCGCTTGGCAAACGAGTTGGTGATGAGCAGGAACATCACACCAACCACGGACTGGAACAAGCCAACCGCCGTTGCCAGCGATTGCTGGGTGCCCTTGATGCCGTAATTGTACACAAAGATCGACAGCACATTGGATACGTTGGTCACCAATGTGTTGCTCATCGCGTAGGGTTGATCGAAGTCACTGGCGATGATATATCCCATTCTGATGATCAGCAGGATGACGATGGTTGATTTCAGTCCCGGCAGGGTGATATGCCAGATCTTGCGCATTCTGCTGGCGCCGTCAACCGACGCCGCCTCATAAAGCTCCGGATTAATGCCGGTGAGCGCCGCCAGATAGATAATCGTGTTCCAGCCGACACTCTGCCAGATGCCCAAGAAAACGTAGGTCCATACCCAGTGTGCCGAGTCATCTAAAAACGGGATGGAATCGACGCCAATTTTCCGAAGCACGGTGTTGACCAGACCAAACCTTGTGGCAAACAGCTGTAGTGCCAGGCCCGAAATGATAACCCAGGATAGGAAGTGCGGCATATACGCAATCGTCTGCGTGAAGCGCTTGAACTTCCGGTACGGCAGCTCGTTTAGCACGATGGCCAGGATAATCGGTGCCGGGAACCCCAGGATCAGGTTCAACATATTCAGCATAATGGTATTGCGCAGCGCATTATAAAAATCTTTATTGGAAAACGCCTTGATAAAGTACTGGAAACCATGGTTTTTCGCCCAGTCCATTTCCCATGCACTTTTGGTGATGGAAAACTTTTTGAACGCAATCTGAATATATGTCATCGGAATATATTTAAAAATAATAAAATATATCAGTGGCAGCGCCAGCATTGCGTATAGCGTCCAGTATCGTTTCAGATACATCCGCGTCCGGTATCGCCTGAGATTTTTCTCCGATTGAGCAATTGATGTCATTTTTCTCGTCCTTTGCTGTGAGAATGGGCAGACCCAGATGGGGTTTTTACATTGTGCCCGTGCACATTTTCGGGATCGAATAGTATATTAATATGCCACTAACGATCTGCCTAAAATAGGCCTCCTATCTTTTCCCTCTGTAGCTAGTATAAATCTCATCCGAAAATAAGTCAATACTTTCCGGCGCTGTTTCTTGTGAA
>DAOPIR010000083.1:0-12221 GCA_035399245.1 Candidatus Limiplasma sp. | reverse complement strand
ATTCGGCAATGAAAACTATCTGCTGCATACCGTAGAGGACGCAGAAGGGGAAAAGCATACGTACTACTGGAATCCGGATGCGATTATTAACTGGCGGCAGCGCAAAAAGGCAATGAGGCAAAACGGAGACACCGTAAAAAGCCAGGAAACACCGGCTAAACCTAAGGAAGTGCAGGCAGATACCGAAATCGAGCCGGTATCGCATGAGCAGATTCCCATCGGAACCAAACTGGATATTCTGGACACGAAGCTTACAAACGACGAACAGATATCGGAGCTGAATATGCCGGTATCGGATCTGGCAAACCGTCTTGAGCACAATCAAAAGCAGAACCAGAGTGCCCCGCAAACGGAGACCGCGCACTTTCATGGAACACCGATTGCGGAAATGCCCAAAATAGATACAAGGGAAAAAACGATTCAATCCACAAGGTATCATGTGGTGGAAAAACAATTATCGGAAAAACAGGCGGATCAACCCGTGTCAAAATGCGACCGCAGACACGTACAAAACCCGATTGAGCAATTTAAAACCGCGCTGCATGACGCATGGCAGATACCCTGCTTACAGCAGGATCTGATCAAGATTCTTGGGGAAAACAGCGAACTGATGAAAGCGATCGTCCAATCTCCGCAAATGGAGCGGCAGGCACATAACGTATATACGGCCGCCAAAGCCGAAACGGACGAAATCGAGGCGCAGCGGATTGCGCTTCTGGTTGAACTGGACAAAGTGAAAACAGACTATCAGCAGATCAAGGAAAAAATGCTGAAGGAGCTGACCCAAAAGAAGCAGGATGAGCTCACAAATATGGAACAGCAGCTGCTTGCCTTAAAAATGGAAAAGAACGAGCTGGAAATGACGCTGTCTCAATTGGGCAATCAGATGCAGCAGGGTGCAGCGGAGTTTGTCGCATCCAAAAGCACGATGATGATAGCGTCCAACGGATCGGACTTGACCATTTCGCCAACGGTCGGCTTTCACTTTGCACCGCCGGAAATCGTTGAGATCATCCGTGCAGAGATGAACGCGCTTGGCTTTATGTGCAATCAGGATTGCGTAACGGAATTCCTGATTCATTTGTCGTTGTTTGATGAAATCGCCGTACAGGGCAAAACGCTTTGCGTGGACGAGCTCTATGTTACCAGCATCATACAGGCGATGGGGCTTGGCAACGTTACGGCATGGCCCAATGTGTTTGGCACTATCAATCTGGTGAGCCTCTTGCCGGAGAACGATTTGCGGACACCGACCATTGAAATTGTCAAAAATGACCGTACGCCAATCAGGGCATACGGCCATAAGACCATCCGTTTCCTGGATAAAAGCTATATCAGCAACGCATCGCTGTTTCCGATAATTCAGGTACCGATGCTCAACAAGGAAATCAGACAAGACCGTATCGCTAATCATGGCAAGCCGGTCTCGCTGCAAACGCTTCATTCTTTCAGCCAGAGCTCTATTCCGCTGTCCGGCAAGGGAGAAACATGGTTTGATCAGCTGAGCGAAGCATTGGAGAGCGACAATATTCATATTTCCGGCGAAATACTCCACGCAATGCGGATGTTTGCGAGAATCGCGTCACCGCAGCTTGTCGGCGGATTTATGGAAGCAGCGGATGCTGCTGTGATGGCATGGATTATCCCGATACTGCTGAATGACGCCATAAACAAAGAACAAACGATGCAGCTAATCAGTGATTTACCGCGCAGCCGAAATACGCTTCAGTCGAAATAAACAATATATAATATAGTTTTAATAAGCGAGCGCCATGGCCTGTGTAAGCAGGCTCATGGCGCCTGCTACATCTGCGCTGCTTGGAGAATCCTGATTGATAACGTATTGCAGATTATTGATTGCCTGTAAGATGCTCGCATATTGCGTGCCGGAAGAATCCAGCCCGTTAAGAAGCGACTGCGCGCTGCTGATCAATGTCTGCGCATCGGGTATCAGGGTGTTTTGGACAATGGGATCGGCGGAAGTGGCTGTCGCTGCGTTCGTATGATAGGTGCACACGGATAGATCACTGGCAAGGGCCAGGTATTCCGATAACACGGGCCGATACAGTGAGCTGGTTAAGAACTTATACAGCGGATGTCCCTCGGGGATGACCACTGCGCCCTTGGTAACCACGTTGGGACAGGACGAAGAAGCAAGCATGCCGGTAACCGTGCAGATATCCACATCCACATGCATTTGGCATTCGGTTGTCGGCACCGTAGGCGTATACCAGTAATCCGTTACAACGCCGTATCCCATCAGGTCGTTGTAGCAGGCATCAGTTGCCAGCTGCCCGCTTACGGCACAGGTGGTGACAAGCGTCAGGTTATAGTCCTCAGGGTCGCCTTCCAATATATCGCGATCACTCAGGTTTTTCGCGTCATGGATTCGGGTCATATATTCCTTCCACAGCGGTGCGGCGCTGTTGCCGCCCGTTACCTTGGAGGAAAGCGGCTCGTAATTATCATGGCCGATCCAAAGCGAAGAGCAATACCAGCCGGTCATTCCGCAGAAGAAAACGCCGCGCGAATCGCTGTTGGTGCCTGTTTTTCCGGCAACGGTCTGGCCTGATATTTTCGCCTTGGTTCCGGTGCCTTCCGAAACGGCGTCCTTGAGCATATCAATGACCAGCCATGCGGTCGATTCCCGATATACCTGCCGCCGCTCCTGCTGCGTATGGCCGTCCCAGATAACATTTCCGGCACTATCCGAGATTCCGAGCACGGAAATCGGCTCCTGATAAACGCCGCCGTTGCCGAGTACGCCGTATGCTACGGCCATCTGTACGGGCGTGATGCCGCTGGATCCCAGCGCAAGGCCAAAGGGCGTGGCGTTGATGTGGTCTAAATCCACGCCGGATTTCAGCAGAAAATCAACCGATCGGTCAATTCCGACCATTGTCATCAACGTCTGCGCCGCACTTACGTTTTGGCTGTGCACTAAAGAGTTGCGCAGGGTGGACGGCCCGGTATAAGAGCTTCCGCCGTAGTTCTTGGGCCAGGTATCCTCATTGTTTTCGTCGGTCCATCCGCTGATGGGCAGCGGCATATTGTACACTACGCTTGCAGGCGAAGCGCCCAGCTCGATCGCGGGGGCGTAAACCGATATCGGCTTAATGGCCGAGCCAACCGGCATGTTCATATCGGTGGCGCGGTTAAGCGTCTTGCGCTGCGTGGGCCTGGTGCGGCTGCCAACAATCGCTTTCAGCTCGCCGGTGCGGTAATCCAGCACCACTGCCGATGCCTGCGGCTGAATCACCTCGGTATAGGTTCCATCGGCATTCTTGGAGCGATACACCTTATCGCTGGGATCGCGCAACGCGGGGTAATCATCCCAGTTTTCCAGCGTATCCTCAACGATTTCCTGTATTTCCGAATCCAGCGCAAGCGTTACATAATACCCGCCGGTACGCAGCTCGCTTTCCATTTTATAACGGTTTTCACTGGTGTCCTCCAAATCGTTAAGCTCCAGGAATATATCGATCACTTCATCAACGGCGTACTCCACGTAATGCGCATAGGGGTACATGCCTTCACCTTCAACGGAAGACGTTTCCTGCACCTGTGCCGTATCCGGATTCAGGGCGTCCTGATATTCCTGATACGTGATAAATTCGTTTTCGTACATCAGCTGCAGTACGTAATCCGTACGGTTGTTGGTGATGGCCGGATAATCGGTTTCGTCGGACTGACGGGTATAAAAGTTGCGCCGTGGATTGTAATAGTAAGGATTATTGGTCATGCCGGCCAGCATGGCACATTCGCGCAGCGTGAGATCGGATAGGTCTTTGCCGAAGTATCCTTCTGCCGCAACGGATACACCATAATAATTCTCGCCCAGATAGATTGTGTTTAAATAGCATTCCAGAATTTCTGCTTTTGTATACATGGTTTCCAATTCCATGGCGAGGTAAGCTTCCTGTATTTTGCGTTTATAGCTCAGCTCGCTTGAAAGAATCGTGTTTTTGATCAGCTGCTGCGTGATGGTGGAGCCGCCCTGATTGGAACCGGACACAAAGTTCTGGATAAACGAGCCGACAATCCGCTTGAAGTCAACACCGTTATGCGAAAAGAACCGGACATCCTCTACCGCAATAAAGGCATACTGCAGGTTTTCCGGTATCTGGTAGATGTTAACCATTACGCGGTTTTCGGTGCCTTTATAGTCGGTAATCAGATTCCCGCCACAATCGTAAATAAAACTGGTCTTATCCTGATCGCTGAGCATCGCCAGATCCAGAGTCGGGGCTGTGCCGACATAGGCCTTGCCGATGCCGATCAGAGCGCCGGCTAAAGCAAGTATGGCCAAAAGAATGATCACCAGCGCAATCCGCACCGCATTCACAAAAACGGAAAAAATAAAGTTCGGTTTTGTACGGCGCGGCTTGAAGATGGTAAACTTCCGCTTTGGCGGATTATCATCATCATCGCTTGCATTTTGGGCATAGTCGGAATACCCGTCTGCATACGGGGTTTCGTATTCGGAATTTGCCTGGGAATCCTGATAACGTGAAGAATCATTAGGCGGCTGAACCAATCAAACCCCTCCGATGAAGCGAATTATTGTCAAAGAGATTATACCATACGGAAATATCATTTCAAAGCCAATGAACGCTAACCATGATCATTGTAACAAATTGTCAATGTACAACAGCGGGATGAAATTATGCGGAAAACCCGTATTTATTTATGTAACCCATGCAAGCAAACGGGCTTGTGCTTGACACGATATCCCTTATGAACTACAATATGCATAAGTCTTACTGGATATATTCCACCTAACAGCAAGGGAACGCCACATGCAGATTGCAGGTGCCGGATAGATCTATGAGGACACATTGTCATGTAATAACCGATCCCGGCTTAATCCGCCGAAGGGAGGCAGGACGTAACGCTGAACGTCCGGAGAATTGTCATGAAACATAAATTGTTAGTTTTAGCATTGCTTATCATAGCGCTGTTGGCATTCTGTACCCTTTCCTCAGCAGCAACTGATCCCATTGTCTGTACGATGGAGGTGTCTCCATCGGCACTTTCGGAGCCAGGCGATGTAACCGTTACCATTACCGTATCCAATTCCGGTGATACGGATATGACCGATCCGCTTACGCTATTTGATCCCACCAGCCAGGTTGTAACCGATTTCGGGGATAGCGGATCCGTTACCCTGAAGGCCGGCGAAGTCCAAACCTGGACCGGGACATGGAGTGTTAACCAGCGCACACTGGAAAACGGACAGATCGTCTTTTTTGTCAAGTATAAGCTGGAAAATGACGACGGAACCACCACGTCCAAAAGCCAGCCGATCCGCGGAACAATCGAACAGAGCGATTACACTGCTAAGATTGCTGTTACGCGCACGATTACGCCGTTAACGGCCCGTGAAGGCCAGACCGTAAGCGTGATATACAACATTGTGAATGAAGGCACAGTTTCTCTAACCAATTTAAAATTAGCTGAGAACAAAGATATATTGGCCGATACGCTCAACATCACGGACGAGCTTAAGGAAGGCGAAACCGCACAGTTTGAGCTGCCTGTTGTGATGGGTACCAAAGACTTGACGAGCAAAGCGACCATCACATACACGATCGCTGACGGAACGGAAGAGCAGACCTACGATGTTGAAGAGCAGGTAATCACGTACGGGGAGCCTGCCGTAATCGCAACGCTGTCATCCGACGCCAAAGGCGTGATGATGAACGGCACGATCAAGCTAACACTGGAGCTTGATAATACCGGAAATGTGGACTATACCGATGTCCGTGTTACGGATCCTACGCTGGGGGATGTGTTTACCAATCAAACCTTGCCGGCAGGGGAAAAGTTAACGCTGGATAAAGAAATCACATTGACGCAGACGACGGATTTTACCTTTGAAATTTCTGCTATTGATAAAACCGGTACGGAGGTCATTTTTGAAAGCAATACGCTGTCGCTGATTGCCGTAGATCCGGATAAGGCCCTCAGCTTAACGCTTACTTTGACATCCGATAAAACAGAAGTATATTCCACTGATGAAGTGGTGAAGTTCACCGTTACTGTATTAAACGACAGCGAAGTAGACGCAACCGACGTCGTCCTGTCGCAGGCCGGCACCGAGATCTGTACATTTACATCCATTCCCGCAGGAGAATCAAGAACATTTTCCCGTGATGTAACGCTGAGCATGGCTGGCAAATATCAGTTTACAGCCGAAGGAAAAGATTCGCTTGAAAATACGATGACATTCGAAAGCAATGTCCTGCAAATTGCGTTTTTGGAGCCTACGCCCGCGCCGGTGACGCCAAATCCCAACATAACGGCCACACCGGAACCCACGTTTGTAAAGGCCACCTATCCGAAAGCCAGCGATCCGGATATCGCCGCGCTGCCAAAGCTTATTCGCATCTTCTTCTACCCGCTGATGATCGCCGCGGCCGGCTTGCTGGTAGTTGCATTGGTTATTCTGCTGATCGCCACCAAAAAGAGAACTGCCCTAAAGAAAGCGTCGGAAAAAGCCGTGGACCATCTGGAACGCTCCAATCATCGGGATTATGTTGTTCCCGCTGACGAGCAGACCCCGCCGGAGGATACTACGCAGCCGGAAGCACAGGCTGAAGAAACTGAAACTGAAGAAAAATCCGAGGATGAATATCTTTCGGAAGACGAATTACCGCATATGAAGTACGTTCGCAATGCCTATCAGATCGCCGGCAGAGAAAATACGGCAAACGAAAACCCCAAGGATGAGTTTGAGCAAACGCCAGGCCAGGATGATCAGGAACCGTGGGATGTGGAGCCAAACTACCAGACAAAAGATGATGATGCTCCTTTCCGCCGAAGAACCAGCAGAGTTTCTCCCTTTGCAAAGAAAAATGATCAGGATTCGCAACAGGATAAATCTGCGGATCATGATGATAATCCGTAAAGGCAATAGACTGTATTCCGTGTACGAAAATCTATAGAAAGATAAAGACACGGTTGGAATTACAGTAGTTTTGGTTACGGTTTCTCAGCATAAGTTTACGTAATAATGGGGTGATTCCGTTGTTTGACGGTTTTTCGGAGGAAACAATCCGTTTCTTTTTGGGACTTCGGTTTCACAATAACGCTTCTTATTTCCATGATCATAAAGATGAATATGAGGCTTATGTAAAAGAGCCTTTTTTTCAGTTTATCCTGGCGATGGCGCCAACAATGGAAGCGATTGCCGATGATTTTGAATTGCGGCCGGCAAAATGCCTGGCTCGCATTCGCAGAGATACCCGATTTACTAAGGATAAAACACCCTATCGTGATCATTTGTGGCTGATGTTTAAGCGCACCGGTGAGGAACGCGATAAAACCGTGATGTACTGGTTTGAATTATCACCCGATACCGTAAACTGGGGGCTTGGATTTTGGGGTGAAAACCGGCCTGCGATGAACGCGTTACGTACAATGATAACGGATAAACCGGAAAAGGTACTTAAGGCGTTTCATCAAGCAAATATCCCCGCTGATAATTTCACGATTGATGGCGAGCAATACAAAAGGATGAAAATCCCAACAAATATTCACAGTGAACTGAAACCGTATTACCCATATAAAGAGCTTTACATCTGCAGGCGGGGCATACCGCTGGCCGAAGCCTATTCCGGCCGCATCGTTGATCTGTGCGGGCAGGATATGCTGCGGCTGAAACCACTATACAAACTGTTTCGGGAAGCAGCGGACATCGGTCTGGCAGCTTTGGACGGATAATGTCTGCTAACGCTGCTCTTTTGAAAGGAGAATTTATGGATTTTCGCAACCTGAAAAGCGGATCGGATGTTCGAGGCATCGCAATCGGCGATGATGCGGTGCTGACGGTTTCCGCAGTTAAGCGTTTAGGGGCTGCTTATGCGCAATTTTTAGCGGATCGCAGCCAATTGCCAATACAAGAAATCTCCATAGCGGTTGGACGTGACAGCAGAATTTCTGGCCCTTCGCTTTTAGCCGCAGCCTGCGAAGGCATAGCGTCAGCCGGAGCTAAGGCATATGATTGCGGTATGTGCACTACGCCGTCTATGTATATGGCGATTTTGTCGCCTGCGTTTCATCCGACAGGATCCATTATGATGACTGCCAGCCATCATCCATGGAAACTGAACGGGATGAAGTTTTTTACCGCGCAAGGCGGACTGGGATACAGCGAGCTGGACGACCTGCTAATGATCGCGGCAAACAACACAATAACGAAAACCGCAAAAAGCGGCAGCATGAAAGTTTACCCTTTTATTCCTGTTTATCAGGAAAGCTTGAGAAAAATGATTCTAGACGGGCTGCAAACAAACACCGATCAGCCGCTGGATGGATTACACGTCGTAGTGGATGCCGGCAACGGTGCCGGCGGATTTTATGCGGATATGCTGCGTTCACTTGGCGCTAATGTGGATGGAAGCCAGTTTTTGGAGCCGGACGGCTATTTCCCCAATCATCCGCCCAATCCGGAAAACAAGGATGCCATGGATTCCCTGTCCGCCGCCGTACTGAAGGCGCATGCAGATCTCGGAGTGATCTTTGATGCGGACTGCGACCGTGCCGCGATTGTCGACAATGAAGGCCGTGAGATCAACCGCAATCGGTTGATTGCACTCATCAGCGCCATATTGTTGGAGAGCAACCCGGGCGCTACCATTGTAACGGATTCGGTCACATCATCCGGATTGGCTGCCTTTATACGCGATGCCGGCGGGGTGCATTACCGTTATAAGCGCGGTTACCGCAATGTGATTGATGAGGCTATACGCTTGAACAAAGAGGGGATTGATTGCCCGCTCGCTATTGAAACAAGCGGGCACGCGGCCATGCGCGAAAACCATTTTCTGGATGACGGCATGTACCTGGTAACGTACTTTATCATCCGCGCAATGCAGCTGAAAAAGCAGAGTAAAACGCTATCATCCCTGATACTGCGCCTGAAAGAACCGATGGAAAGCGCGGAATACCGGCTGAAGATCATCGTGCCGGATTTCAGAACTGCGGGAAATGCCGTGGTGCAAAAGCTGCTCGCCGATGCTGAGATGCTTGACGGATGGCATATTGCGCCGGATAATCGTGAGGGCGTGCGCGTCAGCTTTGATCTCAAGGGCGGCGTAGATAACGGATGGTTTTTACTGCGGTTGTCCGTTCATGATCCCGTGATGCCGCTGAATGTGGAAAGCGATATCCAGGGCGGCAATCAAATGATACTCGATAAGCTGTATGAGGTATTAAAGACATTCAAGGAGATCGATTTGTCGCCCTTGCAGCAAACCATTTGATATACGAGGTGTTTAGGCTTGCATCGAAAACATTTGGAAAGACCAACTGAATTTATTTCCAAACGGTCTATACGCCCTGAACGCGTTCTGGCGCTTGGCTTTCTGTGCCTGATCCTGGTTGGAACGATCTTGCTTTCTATGCCAATCGCGGCGATTTCCCATCGTTCGATCGGACTGCATAAGGCTCTGTTTACCGCAACCTCTTCTGTTTGCGTAACGGGATTGATTGTGGTGGATACCGGCACGACGTTTTCTTTGTTTGGCAAGATTGTTATCCTTCTGCTGATCCAGATCGGCGGATTGGGCTTGATGATTTTCGCAACACTGGTCATGATTGCGCTGGGCAGACGAATTTCATTGCGAAACCGCGTGCTGATTCGGGAATCGATGAATACCACCGGTCTGTCCGGTTTAATCCGCCTGATCAAGTGGTTTACCCTGATGGCGGGCGTGATTGAACTGATCGGCGCTGTGATACTCAGTTTTCGCTTCATTCCGATATTTGACGTGGGGAAAGGGATATTATATAGCATTTTCCATTCAGTCAGCGCGTTTTGCAATGCCGGATTTGATCTGTTTGGCGGCTATAAAAGCGTTACGGAATTCAGAAATGATCCCGTTGTCGTGCTTACGATGGCATTCCTGACAATTCTCGGCGGCTTAGGCTTTTTTGTTCTGTTGGAAATATTCCAAAACAAAATGCGGTTTGTCAAGTTTTCGCTCCATACGAAACTGGTGCTTGTGGTCACCGCCGTGCTGCTGGTGTTGGGCTTTGTGCTGACGCTTGCCTTTGAATGGACCAACCCCGGTACGCTTGGCAGCATGGGATTTTGGGAAAAGCTGATGAATGGATTTTTCCAGTCAGTCACACTGCGCACCGCAGGCTTTTCCACCATCAATCAGGCGGAGCTTACGGACAGCTCCAAGCTCATCGGCATTATCTTTATGTTCATCGGCGCATCGCCTGCTTCTACCGGCGGCGGTGTAAAAACAACCACCATTGGCGTATTGGTATTGCTGGTGATCAGCATTGTACGCGCGCATGAATCGGTCGTAATATTCGGCAAGCAAATTGCTTCCAACGTATTCAAGCGCGCCTTGACTGTTGTGTTGATCAGCCTGTTTATTATCATCGTCTGTGCAATTTCACTCTCCATTTCAGAGCGAAATTCAGGGATGGATATGCTGGATTTGCTGTTTGAGGCAACATCGGCATTCGGTACCGTCGGGCTATCCTCTGTCGGCACACAAACCTTAAGCAGGTTTTCCCAGATATTTATTATTCCTGTTATGTTTTTCGGGCGTGTAGGCCCGCTGACACTGGCGTTTGCATTGGCGAATAAATTGGAGCACAATGCTAAAAACCGCCTGCATTATCCTGAAGATAAGCCGATGATCGGATGAGGAGGAAACCGGTAATGAAAGGAAAAACAAAACAATTTATGGTGCTTGGCATGGGCCTGTTTGGCAGCAGCCTGGCTAAAACGTTACATGAATTGGGGCACGAGGTGCTTGCTGTAGATTCTGATGAAGATCTTGTGGAGGCGATTGCGCCGTATGTTACCCAGGCTGTGCAGATAGACGCTACGGATGAAGCCGCGCTGCAGGAATTGGGCGTACGGAATTTTGACGCCGTCATCGTTTCCATCGGCAAAAACCTGCGCGACAGCATACTGGTGTGCGTTATTATTAAGGAGCTTGGCGTGCCGTATTTGATTGCCAAAGCGACAGATGAAATCCACGCCAAGGTTCTGCGTAAAATCGGCGTGGATAAGGTTGTGTTTCCGGAACGCGATATGGGCATGCGCGTAGCAAAATCGCTGATCACACCCAATGTGCTGGAAATGATGGAATTCAGCGGTGATTATCGCCTGATTGAAATCATCCTGCCTGCCAAATGGGCCGGAAATTCGATCATTGGGATTGATGTCAGACGCAAGTACGGCATCAGTATTCTGGCGATCCAGCGCGACGGCAAGTTTATCGTTTCGCCGTCACCCGATGCGATTTTTGAAACCGGCGATATTTTATTAGTGCTCGGCCAAAAAGATGATATTAACAATATCAGCGCCTGATTATGAATCATGAAACCCTTTGATGCGAACCATTTTCAAAATGATGCTTCCCGACCCTTTCATTATTCAGGCAACGAAAAGGGCATTCTTCTGATACACGGATTTACGGGCAGCGTCGCGCATATGCGGCCGCTTGGCGATGCATTGCATGCGCTCGGGTATACGGTGATGGGGATCAACCTTCCGGGTCATGCGACCACGGAAAATAATATGGCTAAAACCGGATATCATGAATGGATAGAGGCAGTACAGAATGCTGCGCAGAACCTGAAAAAGGATTGCCGGACAGTAACAGCGTGCGGACTATCCATGGGCGGCGTGCTGGCGCTGCTTTTGGCAGAGCAGCACAGGGTGGATGCCTGTGTTACAATTTCCGCACCAATGCCGTCCGCCAATGTTATTTTACCGCTGGCGTGGATGATATGGCCGTTTGTGCCGCGTGTGGAATGGAATACGGACGATGCCCGTGCCGCGCAGCTGAATCAGACATATGATGTAGGGTATTCCGGTTTTTCTTCGCGTAAAGGGGTTGACCTGCAGCATCTGATCCGGCTGGCACACAAAAGCCTCAATCAGATTATTTGTCCGACATTGGCTGTACAAAGCACCGAGGATACTGCGGTCAATCAAAACAGCGCGCAAAACATATTGCGGGGAATCAGCAGCACGCAGAAAAAGGAGTTGATACTGCACGGCGTACCGCACGTATGCACGATTTCCGATCAGCTGCCCCTCATTGTAGATGCGATTGACGAAACGATGAAAACGCTGCCGGTCGGCATGATAGCGTTTGCTCCCGTCGTGGGATCGCAGGTGCAGCTTGTCGGATTCGGTCCGGCGATGGCGGGTGTCACTCTCTTGAGTATCCCCAGCTTGCTTG
>DAOPIR010000082.1:0-12272 GCA_035399245.1 Candidatus Limiplasma sp. | reverse complement strand
GATGGCGGGCATCCCGTCCGTGGTCTATGGATTCTTCGGCATCCGCACGCTGGTACCATTTGTGCGTAATACCTTCGGCGGCACAGGCTTCAGCATCCTTACAGCTTCCATATTGCTGGCGATGATGATCCTGCCGACGATTATCCAGTTGACCTACAGCTCCGTAAAGGCTGTGCCGGAAAATTATTTTGAAGGCAGTCTGGCGTTGGGAGCCACAGAGGAACGCAGCGTGTTCCGCGCGGTGGTACCGGCGGCCAAGAGCGGCATTATGGCAGCGCTTGTGCTGGGCATCGGCCGCGCGATCGGCGAGACCATGGCCGTAGTCATGGTTGCCGGCAACCAGGCCAGAATGCCCAAGGGGATATTGAAGGGTATCCGTACACTGACCACCAACATCGTAACCGAAATGGGTTACGCAGCCGATCTGCACCGCGAGGCGCTGATTGCCACCGGCGTGGTGCTGTTTGTGTTCATCCTGCTGATCAATCTGCTGTTTTCCGTGTTAAACAGGAGGGTTGAATCATGAGCAATCACAATCCCGCGGTGCCGTTTAACGAAAAGAGAAGCATAAAGCTGCGTAAAAAAGCGGCGGAATGGAAGCTGCGCATCAAACGCCATCCGTTTTCTGCCTTTTTGCGGCTGCTGACCTTCCTGTGCATCGCCGTAACGATCTTCCTGTTTTTACAGGTGGTCGTCAGTATTCTGGTGCAGGGTATTCCCAACCTGTCATGGGATTTGTTCTCCCCAAAATTCACCACCGACAACCAAAGCCTGCTGCCCTCGCTGATCAACACGTTCATTATAACGTTCCTGTCACTGTTGATTGCCGTTCCCATCGGCATCGGCGGCGCGGTGTACTTAAGCGAATATTCCAAGCATAACAGCTTCATCGTCCGGGCCATCCGCCTGACGGCTGAAACGCTGGCCGGCATCCCCAGCATCATCTACGGCCTGTTCGGCATGGTGTTCTTTGTCATCGCGCTGGGGCTTGGCATGTCGCTGCTGGCCGGCGCGCTGACGCTGAGCCTGATGATCCTGCCGCTAATTATGCGCACTACGGAGGAAGCGCTCCTCTCGGTGCCCACCAGCTACCGCGAAGGCAGCTATGGCCTTGGTGCGGGCAAGGTACGCACAGTATTCCGCATCGTGCTGCCGCCGGCGGCCCCCGGGATACTGGCAGGCATTGTGCTGGCGATCGGCCGCATCGTGGGCGAAACCGCCGCGCTGCTGTTTACCGCGGGCACAGTAGCCAAAATGGCGTCCGGCATCACGTCGTCAGGCAGCACGCTGGCGGTACACATGTACATGCTCTCCAGCGAGGGCCTGTACATCGGCAAAGCCTATGCCGCCGCCACGGTGCTGCTGCTGTTCGTGCTGGCGATGAACGGCATCTCCCGGCTCATCTCGCGAAGAATTGTGAAGGAGTAGTCTATGTGCAAGATAGAAACCAAGAACCTTGATCTGTTCTATGAGGATTTTCAGGCGCTGAAAAGCGTAAACCTGCAAATCCGGGAAAACCAAATCACCGCGTTCATCGGCCCGTCCGGCTGCGGTAAATCCACGCTGTTGAAATCCTTAAACCGCATGAATGATCTGGTGGTCGGCTGCCGGATAACAGGAAGCGTAACGCTGGACGGCGAAGATATCTACGGAGATATGGACGTAAATATGCTGCGCAAGCGCGTAGGCATGGTTTTTCAAAAGCCAAACCCGTTTCCCATGAGCGTATATGATAACATCGCCTACGGCCCGCGTACCCACGGCATGCGGCGCAAGGCAATGCTGGACGAGGTGGTGGAGCAGTCGCTGCGCGACGCCGCCATCTGGGACGAGCTGAAGGATCGCCTCACCAAAAGCGCACTGGGCCTGTCCGGCGGGCAGCAGCAGCGGTTGTGCATCGCGCGCGCGCTGGCCGTGCAGCCGGAGGTGCTGCTGATGGACGAGCCCACCTCGGCGCTGGACCCGATATCCACCGGCAAGATCGAAGAGCTGGCCGTGGAGCTGAAAAAGAACTATACCATCGCCATCGTAACCCATAACATGCAGCAAGCGCTGCGCATCAGCGATACCACGGCGTTTTTCCTGCTGGGCGAGGTTGTGGAAACCGGCGAAACGCAGAATTTGTTCTCCATGCCGCAGGATAAAAGAACCGAGGATTACATCACAGGGAGGTTTGGATGATGAAGAAAAATCTATTCGACGCACAGGTTGAAGTACTCAATCAACAGATGGTTGAAATGTGCGGCATGATTGAAAATACGCTGGAAGCCGCGACCGACGTACTGCAGAAGCTGGATAAGGTACGCGCGCAGGAGATCATCGAGGGTGATTCCGTCATCGACCGCAAAGAGCGCGAGATCGAAAGCCTGTGCCTGCGCATGCTGCTCACGCGCCAGCCTGTGGCGCATGACCTGCGCGTGGTATCCTCAGCGCTGAAGATGATTACCGATATGGAGCGCATTGCCGACCACGCCGCCGATATCAGCGAGATCGTAACCATGATCGACTACGATATCGACGCCCAGCCGCCGCACTTTTTAGCCATGTCCCGCACCGCCATCGATATGGTGCACCGCGCCGTGGACGCCTATGTGCGGCAGGATGCGGAGCTGGCGCGCGTGGTGATCAAGGACGACGATATCGTGGATAACCTGTTTGTGGAAGTCAAGCAGGAGATTGTCGATTTTATGGTCAAGGATTCACACCGCAGCGTGGAGGGCATGGACTACCTGATGATCGCCAAGTATTACGAGCGCATCGGCGACCATGCGACCAATATCGCGGAGTGGGTGGAATACTGCGTAACCGGTCTGTATAAAGGAGACGTGCTCCGATGATCTACATTGTGGAAGACGACAACGGCGTACGCGAGCTGGAGCTCTACGCGCTTAAGCAAGCGGGGTTTGAAGTGGAAGGCTTTGCCAATGCCGCGGCATTCCGCACGGCGATCAAGAAAGCGCTGCCGTCGCTGGTGCTGCTGGATGTGATGCTGCCCGGTGAGGATGGCGTGACTCTGTTGCTGAGCCTGCGGCGCGAACCCAGAACCAAGCGCCTGCCGATTATCCTGGTAACCGCCAAGGGCACGGAGATGGACAAGGTGCGCGGGCTGGACGCCGGTGCGGACGACTATCTGTCCAAGCCCTTCGGCGTAATGGAACTGCTGGCGCGCGTGAAGGCGCTGCTGCGACGCAGCGCGGAGGAAAAAACCGATACGGTGCTCTGTGTGGGCAGCCTGACACTGGACCGCGAGCGGCATCTGGTGATGGCGGGTGATACGCCCGTGGAGCTGACGCACATGGAGTTTGAGCTGCTCTCCTTTCTGATGATCCATACCGGCAAAGCCGTGACCCGCGACATGCTGCTGGATGACGTGTGGGGGCTCAATTACGCGGGCGACACGCGCACCGTGGATGTGCACATCCGCTCCCTGCGGCTGAAGCTGGACACCTGCGGAGAAATGATCCACACCGTGCGCGGCGTGGGCTATAAGCTGGAGGAAGCCCTGTGAGAAAAAAGCTGTTCCGAAGCCTGGTCTTATTCTCGCTTTTGATTTCACTGCTATTGTCCATTCTGCTGATCGGCAGCATGTACATGTATTTTTCCAAACAGCTGCAAACGCAGCTGCAGGAGGAAGCCAACACGCTGGTTTCGCTGCTGGAGGATCAGGCGGATCCCGTGTCATACCTGCAATCGGGCATCTTCGTTAACCGCGTTACGCTGATCGGCGCCGACGGCGTTGTGGCATACGACAGTCAGGCCGATGTTGCGCAGATGGAAAACCACGCCACAAGGCCGGAGGTTATCCAGGCATTCAGCACGGACACCGGCAGTGCCAGCCGTTCCAGCGCCACGATCGGTGAAATCAGCGTCTATTACGCCCAGAAGCTGAGCGACCAATATGTGCTGCGTGTCGCCGGCGAACAGAAAACCGTGTGGTACACGGTCAGCGGTATGCTGCTGTGGATCGCGCTGGGCTTGCTCATCTCCGCCATCCTCGCCTATCATCTGGCCAAGCCGATTACCAAGTCCATCATCCGGCCGCTGAACCACATCAATCTGGACAATCCGATGCAATCGGACGCCTATGAGGAGTTTTCCCCCATGCTGCGGCGCATGGACGCGCAGAACCGCCGTATCGCCGAGCAGCTGCAAAGCCAGAAACGCCAGCAAACCGTGGTCACCGCCATGCTCAAGGGGCTGCGTGAGGGGCTGATCGTGCTGGGCAGGGATCACCATGTGCTGGTAATCAATCCGGCGGCGCGCCAGATTTTAAACGCCGGCGACGGCGATCTTTCGCAAAAATCCCTGTTGGAGATCAACCGCAGCGAAACGCTGATGCGAATCCTGTCGGATAACGGCGGCAGCGGCACCATGCGAATCAGCGGGCGCGCCTATCACGTGTCCTCCAGCCCTGCCGAGGATGAAAACGGCATTGTGCTGTTGCTGCAGGACATTACCGAGGCGCAAACCGCCGAGCAGAACCGCAAGCAGTTTTCCGCCAATGTAAGCCATGAGCTGCGCACGCCGCTGACCACCATTTCCGGCTATGCGGAGCTGCTGGAAACCGGTCTTGCCAAACCGGAGGATACCGCTGTGCTCGGCAAGAAAATACACCAGGAGAGCCTGCATCTGCTGTCGCTGGTAGAGGATATCCTGCGCCTGTCCAAGCTGGACGAGGGCGCAGCCGGCAACATGCAGCCCGTGGAACTGCTGGCGCTTGCGCAGGCAAGCGTAGCCAAGCTGCGCGACTATGCCCAAAAAAGCGATATCCGCCTTACGGTAGACGGAGACGCCGCCATGGTAACGGGCGACCGTACACTGCTGGAAGAGATGATCATGAACCTGGTCGACAACGCCATCAAGTACAACAAGCCGCAGGGCAGCGTAAGCGTGCATGTGAGCACGCAGGACGATCGTCCGTTTATCACCGTCAGGGACACGGGCCTTGGCATCCCGCCGGAGCATCACCATCGCGTGTTTGAGCGTTTCTACCGCGTCGACTCCAGCCGCTCCAAGGACACCGGCGGCACAGGGCTTGGCCTGTCGATCGTAAAAAACGGCGCGCAGCTGCACGGAGCCACCGTACACCTGTCAAGCCAGCCGGATCAGGGCACGGAAATCACCATCCGCTTTCCAAAGCACAGCGCATAAACAAGCCTTTACAAAACCTCCTGTTTTCCGGGAGGTTTTGCAGTAGCGTCAATGCCACAATCTATGGTATAATGGTTTATCGCGACCAAGACCAACGATGTTTCTTACCGAAGGAGGGCTAATCCTTGGACGACCCTATAGGCAGTCACCTACTGCTTCAGTTCGTTCTTATCCTGATCAACGCATTTTTCGCCGCGACGGAAATCGCCGTCATCTCTATCAACGAAAACAAAGTACGAAAACAAGCCGAAGAAGGTGATAAGAAAGCCGCACAGCTGCTTCGGCTGGCCGAATCCCCCAGCAACTTCCTGTCCACCATTCAGGTGTGCATTACGCTGAGCGGATTTTTAGCAAGTGCATTTGCCGCAAGCAATATCGCCAGCCGTATCGCCACATCCCTTACGGAAAGCGGGTTTACCCTGCTGTCGGCACACACGCTGAACACCCTGTGCATGATCCTCGTCACCCTCATCCTCAGCTATTTCACCCTTGTGCTCGGTGAGCTGACACCCAAGCGCATCGCCATGCAGAACCCCGAAAAGGTAGCGCGCATTACCAGCGGCGTCATCATCGTGGTGCAGGTTATCTTCAAACCTATCGTATGGCTGCTGAGCGTATCCACCAATGGATTGCTGCGGCTTTTGCGCATCAATCCGAATGCAACGCAGAGCACCGTTACCGAGGAAGAGATCCGCATGATGGTGGATATCGGCGGCGAGAAGGGCACCATCGAAGAAGATGAGCGCGAAATGATTGAAAACATTTTCGAGTTCAACAATATCACGGCAGAATATGTGATGGTGCACCGCATGGATGTGGTTGCCATCCATGTGGAAGATACCGACGAAGAGATTTTGCAGACGATTCGGGAATCCGGCTTAAGCCGTTTCCCTGTCTATGATGAAGATATAGACGATATTATCGGCATTCTCAACACGCGCGATTTTCTGCTGAACGGGCAGGACCAGAACAAAAAGCCCCTGCGGGAGCTGCTGCGCTCCGCCTACCTGATCCCCGAGACCGTGCAGGCGGATGTGCTGTTTCGCGATATGCAGCAGCAGAAGGTGCATATGGCTGTCGTAGTGGATGAATACGGCGGTATGAGCGGCATTGTAACCATGGAAGACCTGATTGAAGAAATCGTCGGCAACATCTACGATGAGTTCGATCCTTCCGAAGAAAACGAAATCGTGCCCATCGGCGACAATCTATGGCGGTGCGACGGCAGCGTGGATCTGGAAACCCTGGCTGATACATTGGATGTCGAGCTGCCGCTGGACGAGGAATACGACACGCTGGGCGGCATGGTGTTTTCCTGTTTCAATACCATTCCCGAGGACGGTTCCACCCCCGAGGTGGATATCCACGGCCTGCACATCAAGGTGGAGGAGATCACAGACCACCGGCTGGAACGGGCGCTGGTCAGCATCATTCCGCCGGCTGAGCCGGACGAGCCAAAACCACAGGAGTAAGCTTGCCAAGCCAAAACACATTAAAATGTTTTGGCTTCTTTTTTTGCCCTTATCGCGGCATTTTAAACAAAAAGCAAAGATAAGCAAGATTTTTTACATGCTGTGAAACCGTTGCTAATTCACCGTTACGGCGGTTTCATATCATGTATTTCAAAAATAATACTTGCATTTTCTAATACATCATAATACAATTGGGTAACATTAAAATTCGGAGGTACATTTTATGTGCGGAATTGTTGGGTATATCGGGAATGAAGAGACCTGCCCTATCCTGCTGGACGGACTGGAGCGCTTAAGCTATCGTGGATACGACAGCGCCGGCGTCGCCGTACTGGACAACAACGGCAAGCTTTCCGTCTCCAAAACAAGAGGACGGCTCGAAAATCTCGGTAATTTGCTCAAAGCAAGCCCGCTGTACGGCCATATCGGCATCGGCCATACGCGCTGGGCCACGCACGGAGAACCCAACGACGTTAACGCGCATCCGCATTTCAATACGGCAAAAACCATCGCCGTCGTGCACAACGGCATTATCGAAAACCATGCCCAGCTGCGCAAGGCACTGCAGGCACAAGGCTATGTGTTCGTATCCCAAACGGATACCGAGGTCGTGGCGCACCTGCTTTCCTCTCTTTATGACGGGGATATGAAAGCCGCACTGCTCAAAGCCAGCAAGCTGCTCAAGGGCAGCTACGCGCTGGGCGTGATCTGCGAGCAGGAGCCCGATAAGCTGTTTTGCACCCGCAGCGAAAGCCCGCTGGTTGTCGGCCATACCGACGGCAGAAGCTACATTGCCAGTGATATCCCCGCTATGCTCAGCCATACCCGCGACGTGATTTTCCTAAACGATAAGGAAGTTGCTGTGTTAAGCACAGACGGTATTGAAGTCGTTAACGATCAGGGCGAACCCGTTCTCCACGAGCTGTACCACGTAACATGGGACCTGAGCAACGCTGAAAAGAGCGGTTATCCGCACTTCATGCTCAAGGAGATCCACGAGCAGCCGACCGCACTGCAAAACACCTTCTCGCCGCGTCATTCCGCCGATCCGCACGACCACAGCTGGCTGCCCTTCACCGCCGATGAAGCAAAAAAGCTGCGTAAGATCACGATCGTCGCCTGCGGCACAGCCTACCACGCGGGTATCTACGGCAAGTACGCCATCGAAAAGCTGGCGCGCGTGCCCGTTGAGGTGGATATCGCCAGCGAATACCGCTACCGCAGCCCCATGCTTGGGGAAAACGAGGTCTTTATCGCCATTTCCCAAAGCGGCGAAACGGCCGATACGCTGGCCGCGCTGCGCGAAGCCAAGCGGCAAAACGCCAAGACGCTGGTCATCTGCAATGTAGTCGGCTCCACCATCGCGCGCGAGGCGGGCGAAGAAAACACCCTGTTCACCTATGCCGGTCCCGAGATCGCCGTTGCCAGCACCAAGGCCTATTCCACACAGGTGGAAACCCTGCTGCTGATCGGCCTCGCCCTTGCGGACCTGCGCGGCAAGATTGCCGAAGAGGACCTCATTGCCCTGACGGAGGAAATCGCCGCCTTGCCGGAAAAGGCCAAGCGCGCGGTGGACACCGAGGCGCAGCTTCGGGAAATCGCTGCCGACAAGTGCGGCAAGGGCCATGTGTTCTTTATCGGCAGAGGGCTGGATTTCGCGCTTTCGATGGAAGCGGCGCTTAAGCTTAAGGAAGTCAGCTACATCTTTTCGGAAGCCTATGCGTCCGGCGAGCTCAAGCACGGCCCCATCGCACTGCTGGAGGAGGGTCGGATGGTGGTCACCGCCATCACCCAGCCGGAGCTGCTGGATAAATCACTTTCCAATATCAAGGAGATCAAAGCCCGCGACGCGCAGGTGATGGCCATCTGCCGCGAGGACCTGCGCGACCTGGTAGCGCCGGAAGTGGATCTGCTGATCACCATTCCGGCGGGCGGCGATATCGTATCCCCGCTGCTGGCGATTATCCCGCTGCAGCTGTTTGCCTACTGCATGGCGGTCGCCCGCGGCTGCGATGTGGATAAGCCCCGCAATCTGGCAAAAAGCGTGACCGTGGAATAGAGAAAATGTTTACATCCCTTGATGTTCCGTGTACAATAGATACCGAACATCAAGGGAGGTTAAGCCATGCATTGTGCACGAAAAATCACGGATGACCTGTATTATGTGGGTGCGAGCGATCGCCGATTAAACAAATTTGAAAACCTGTACCCCATTCCTACGGGAATCGCATATAATTCCTATCTTATCAAAGACGAAAAAACCGTTTTGCTGGATACGTCCGATCACGCCGTGTCCGAGCTGTTTTTTGAAAACCTGCATGCCGCGCTGGGCGACCGTGCGCTGGACTATCTGATCGTGCAGCATATGGAGCCCGATCACGCGTCGCAGATCTTTTCCCTGCTACAGCTGCATCCGGATGTGAAGATCATCTGCTCCGCCAAA
This sequence comes from Candidatus Limiplasma sp., assembly GCA_035399245.1. Lineage (GTDB taxonomy): Bacteria > Bacillota > Clostridia > Christensenellales > Aristaeellaceae > CAXXOK01. The sequence goes on along the minus strand of DAOPIR010000082.1, from coordinate 3,206 downwards.
GCAAAAGCGATGATCGGGCAGTTTTTTGGTGCAATCGACGCAGAGATCATCACCGTAGGCAACGGCGATACGCTTCCCATCGGCAGCCGCGTGCTTACTTTCCTCACCGCGCCGATGGTACACTGGCCGGAAGTGATCATGACCTATGATACTAAAACCCAAACGCTGTTTTCCGCCGATGCGTTTGGCACGTTCGGCGCGCTGGGCGGCAATCTGTATGCCGATGAAGTCAACTTTGAGATCGACTGGCTGCCCGAGGCCCGCCGCTATTATGCCAATATCGTAGGCAAGTACGGCACGCAGGTGCAGGCCTTATTCAAAAAAGCGGAAGCGCTCACGATTTCCCGCATTTGCTCGCTTCACGGGCCGGTGTGGCGCAATCATCTGGACTGGTATATGGACAAGTACAATAAATGGAGCAGCTGGACGCCCGAGGATCCCGAGGATATTCTGGTGGTCTACGGCTCGCTGTACGGGCATACCAAGAATGCCGCCGAAGCACTGGCTTCACGCCTGTCCGACAGCGGTGCCCGTGTGAAAATCATGGATGCCTCCAACGTCGACGGAAGCGAGCTGCTTGCGGAAACCTTCCGCTGCGGCAAGCTGGTGATTGCCTGCCCCACCTACAATATGGGGCTATACCCGCCCATCTCACATTATCTGCAAACCATGAAAGAGCATAACGTGCAAAACCGCCGTGTGGCGATCATCGAAAGCGGATCGTGGGCCATTCAATCGGGCAAGCTGATCAAAGCGCATTTGGAAAGCATGAAGGATATGACGCTGGTCGATCCGGTGCTCACCGTGCTCTCCGCCATCAAGGAAGAGCAATGCGGCACGCTGGACGCGCTGGCGCAGGCGATTGCCGGAGGTAACATGCAATGATTGATATGAATACCCTGTACAACGTCGGGTACGGGCTGTACGTGGTATCTACCAAAAACGGAAAGCGGGACAACGGCTGCATCATCAATGCGTTTATGCAGATATCCCTCACGCCGACCTGGCTGTGCCTGGCGGTATCCAAGCGGAATTACACCTGTGAAACCATTCAAAAAACCGGTGAATTCTGCGTTAGCATGCTCACGGAAAGCGCGTCCTTCGACCTGTTCCGCCGCTTCGGCTTCCAAAGCGGAAAAGCGCTGAACAAGTTTGCCAATTTTCCCGATAAAGCACGCGCGGAAAATGGACTTTACTACCTCACCAAAGACTGCAACGGCTTTGTATGCGGCAAGGTGCTGGAGGAAAAGGACTGCGGCTCGCATATCCTGTTTATTGCCGATCTGACACAGGCGGAAACGCTGAATACCGATCCCAGCCTCACCTATGCCTACTATTTCAAGCATGTCAAGCCAGCGCCGCCCAAGACCAAAACCAAGGGCTACCGCTGCAAAATCTGCGGATTTGTATATGAGGGCGAACCTTTGCCCGACGATTATATCTGCCCCATCTGCAAGCATCCGGCCTCTGATTTTGAAAAGATCGAATAGTACAACCCATCATAGTGAGTTGCACAGCGCAGCTCACTTTCCCCATTTCCCTTTGTTTGGGCAGAAAGGATCGTTCTCTATGAGTATCCGCAACGCGGCGAAAGCCATTATTGTAAAAGATAATAAAGTCCTGCTCAACCAGTGCTACATGCCTGATCTGGGCGAATATTTTGCCCTGCCCGGCGGCGGCCAAAACCAGTACGAAACCATGGAAGAAGCCGTGGTACGCGAATGCCTGGAAGAAACCGGCTACACCGTCATACCCCAAGCCTGCATCGCCCTGTATGAACAGATCCACGAAAGCGAAGCCTTCCGCCGGCAGCATCCCGACTATTCCCACAAAATCTTTCACATTTTTCGCTGCACCCTTGCCGATACGCCGCGCAAGGTGCCCACGGAGACGGACGCATGGCAGCAAAGCAGCGTATGGGTGGATATCGCGGATGTATCCGCCATTCCCTTGCTGCCGGAGTGCATTCGCGAGCATTTCGAACGCTTAGCCGAAACCGCATCCCCGGTTTATTTAGGCACGGAAATCATTTCATAACCACAGCGCCCGCCGTTTCCGCCCTTTCGGGCCATATCACCGCCGGTTGATCCGGCGGTTGATTTTATGTTAATACAACCTTTTTGATATTATTTCGTCTCAGTATTCGGCGCCAGAACCATGAAACCGGGAGAACCCATGAACCGTGTACCCATCAGGCTGACACTCTGTGTGGCAATTCTGCCGTCCGCCGCCAGCGGACGGAACACAGGCAGGCTAAATTCCGCGCATACTGCCCTACGGGATCATCCTTGTCAACGTTCAAACCGTGCGCCGATTGACTTTGCCGACGCTGATACCGGAGGCTTGTACCAATGAACACCTTAACGTATACTAAAATTGCCATACCGAAAGCCGCAGGAGGAACGATCTTGAATGCTGTAACCTTTCAAACCGAAGCCCTGAAGCTGGAAAAGCTGCTCTACCACATCAGCTGGTCAATGCTGTCGGACAACGAAGATTGTGCCGACGCCGTGCAGGAAGCCCTGACACGCGCCTGGCAAAAACGGGATACGCTGCAAAGCATGCGGTCCTTCCGTCCATGGCTGACGCGCATACTATACAACGTATGTGTGGACATTCTGCGCAGCCGCAAGCATCTGGCGCAAGAGCCGCTGGATGAAACGCTGACCGCTGCCGATCCGCCGATAACGATGGACGAGGATATGCAGGAGGCACTCAAACACCTGTCTCCCGACCAGCGCACCGCTGTAGTGCTGCACTATTTGGAAGGATATAAACTTCGCGAGATCGCCGCCATGCTGGATATATCGCAAAACACCGTAAAATCACGCCTGATGTACGCGCGCATTTACCTAAAACAAACATTACTCCAAAGCGAACCCGAAAGGAGGGGTTGTTAATGAGCAAGCGCAAGCTGAAACAGTCGCTGCAATCCTGTGTACCTAACCCTCCCGCGGTGTTCTCAAGCGCCATGCGGGATACCCTTGCGGGTATTGCGCAGTCGGAAGTACAAAAGGAGAATCCACCCATGAAAAAACTTATCACCAAGCGCAGAATGCTTGTTTATGTCATTGTTGCCGCTTTGCTGATCGCCTCGGTTGCCGTAGCAGCCGTACTGCTCCACAACAACGTATTCACCTATACGATGGGTACCACGCCGGAAAACGCCGAATCCATCACCTATTACAATCTGGCCGACGAGATCA